>JANLIN010000027.1 GCA_024654345.1 Candidatus Komeilibacteria bacterium | reverse complement strand
CGCAAAATAGACGTTCGTAGCTTCGTATTTAACGAATCAACATCCACAAACGAAAAACATACTATCTAACATTCATAATCGCACTACGCCAAATATACGTTCGCAGTTTCGTAGTATATGATTCGTAATCCTCAAACGATAAATAGACCAACTAACCATTAACAATCGCATTACGCTAAATAGACGTTCGTAGCTTCGTATTTAACCACTACATATTGACAACCGTGGGCCAAGTTGATAAGTTTTAAATTCACTGGCTCTTTAATAATATATCCATAAACTAATAAAGGAGGATGTGTGATGAACTATCGTAAAGCCTTAGATGAACAATTGCCTGACCATGGCAACGATTATGGTCCGGACGGCTCATATGCCAGTCCCGCCGAAATGAAAGATTTGGCAATGACCATACTTGGCAGTATTCCTGCCTCCATACCAAAGAAGACTTTGGATATCATCAATAATGATAAGATGGGACTTAGTAACAAGTTGTGTTCACTTATTATACAGACTGGTCATATCGATAGGATACAATCTATGATCCGAACGCTCAAACTAGCCGAAATAGACTGTGATTTAACACACTTGCTCTACCCCATGAATCCACCGCCACTAACCCAAGGTGATCAAAATCTACAATATCACTTGTGCGTCGTCCCCGCTATTACACCAAGTGCTACAATCAGAGCCTTAGAAAAGTTGTCCAATATAAAGGTAGAAATGCCTAGCGATTATGTCATTGAATCTGTCCGTGGCAATTCGAATTATCTCCCCTACGCTATCTGGCTTGATAAAACTGTATTCTTGACTGATCAGGAATACCCAGATGATTTTTCATTTAAGGGCTGGCGGCACAATTACACCACTCTGTGGGAAGAGCTCTTTTATTTGCTCCTCAACCAAGGTAATTGGGATCAAAATGTCTGGCAGCAGAATGAAGAAAACAATCCCAGAATATGTTTCGGGTCGTGGCTTGCAGACGATAAAAATACTCGAGCCACGGTCTTGTGTGAATTCAAATACGGAACTAATTCGAAAGTAGTCACAGTTAAGCCGGCGACCCCTGACAGCGAGGGATTCTATCGCAAGGTGCACACCAATCGATTCGTATAATTATTAAAATCCCCAACTAAATTTCGTTGGGGATTTTACTATTGCATCTTTTTGGTACTAGGAGAAAAAAGGGCGTGATCAGAAGGAAGATGGCCGCTCCCAACCAGACGCCGCTAACACCTATTTCATCAGCAACTTGGCCGAAGATAAGCAGACCTACGGCGGCGGCACCGGTACCGATCATGGAGACGAATGAATCAACGGTCGCTCTTTGCCGCGATGGCAAGCGAGCGTGTAGAATAGCGCTGTTATATGGTCGATATATTCCCCGCCAGATTTCATGCCAGAAGAATCCCAAGGCGCACAACCACAAATTATTTGAGGCTAGCGCCACCAAGAATATTCCCAGAGACAGACCGATGCCGATCACTATATAGCCGACTTGCGGCCGAGCAAAGACTTTGGTGAACTTGGCAGCCATCTCCGCGCCGCTCCAAGAGAAGATGACTACTCCGGCCCAGATATAGCCCAGGGCTTCCGGTCCGTGGAAAAATTTACCGAACAGTGGTTGCCAATACATATTCACCGGTTGGATACCAAACGTCAGTAGAACGGCCATCAAGAGCACCAGGAATATAATCGGTTCTCTCCATCCGTAACGAATACTGTCGCTCGCCAGCTGTCTCATGTTTGGCCACCACTGAATGTTTTCCGCGCGTACAAAATAATCTTCCCGCATATACTTGACCGCCATCACCAGTACGATCAGATAACCGATACCACCCAGGAGAAAAGGCCAGAACAGTCCGAAGACCGCCAACTGTGCTCCCAATAAGCCACCGATCAAGGCGGCCGGCTGGACATACCTTTGTTCTCGCCGAAAGACTGTCGTTAGCTCTCCCTGCCATTGGTAATGTGCCAGCGAATCCACGATCCACGCGTGGAAGGCACCTGATTTCAAACAAGTGGAAATGGCGATTATGATTTCGGCCGCGACGAAACCGGAAATCCCAGTCGATAGACCATAGACTATGAACCCGACGGCACCCATCACACATGATAGGACGAAAGAAAATTTTCGTCCGAAAATGTCGGCAATGGCGCCGGTTGGCACTTCCAGAACGAAGACGCTCAACATATAAGCCATGTTAACTAGAGCCACTTCCGCCAAAGTCAGCCGATGACTCAAAAGAAATTGGACATAAACAGCAAAGTGCAAACCGATAAAAAAAGTCGTCGCAAAACTGATCCACAAGAAAATTTTCATGACTTTGTCAGCCATATTGACCTCCTAAATTTACTAACTTGTTAAATTACAAATAACCCCGAGAATTGCGCCTCGGGGTTTGATCTATTTACCTATATCCTATATTTCGCTTACACCGTTATTATATCAACACTTTCGTAAGGATTGGGTAAATACACTGCCCCGAGCCACTGACAATCATAACCCTTGGTAAAGGGCATGATCACCATAGCCAAAAACTCCGGAGAATAGGCATTTTCCGGGCAATTTTCCCAATTACGATGTTGATTGTTATTTTCCATATGTTTGCCTTACATAATATTAGACGGAGATTAAAGGAAATCGGTTACAGTATCTTGAGATTAAAATAAATAGCATCTTTAGCTAGTTGACACCTATATGGTTCAATGTTATACAGAGAGTGAAATAGTACATAACACAAAAAAGGAGCAGAGATGACTGCTACAATCAATGATAATGGTATTTTGGTTGATAAAGCCATGATATCACCGCTGGAGGGCATCGCAGTCTATCAAATCGATCGTTCCTGGACGATTTTGAAACTGGACAAGGGACGGGTTGTTTCCTCGGCCATCACTGATCTTAATGATGTTCGAGTGGAAGACAATCTAGTTATCAGCATGGATCGCCCCATACTGATGGCTATCCTCGATGACGGCCAAACCGTAGAGAGTGTTAAAACAAAGCTCTCTCAGTACGCGCTTCTACACCAGGCATTAACGATATTGAAACAACTCTTCCGGACTGATCTACCGGAGCTGAAGAGACAATCGCTACTCGCCGGCTTAAAAGAGTTGCTAAATGACGATAGATTCATATAACCTCCGAAGGCGTCCAAAAAAAAATTGGGCGTCTTTTATTACTACGGACACTACGAACTCATCGATAATCGTATTCTACGAAATAATAGTTAGGTGATTCATGGTTGGTTTAATGGATTAACAACCGAATACTACGAAGCTACGAACGCTTTGATAGTCGTAGTACGTAGAATTACAGTTAATCGATTCGTGATTGGTTTATAGATTGACAATCGA
>JANLIN010000026.1 GCA_024654345.1 Candidatus Komeilibacteria bacterium | reverse complement strand
CGAGCTGGATACTGCCAAAGACAATGATAACGAGACCGATGGCGGAGAATAAATATAGATACAGCAATCTCAAGTTAATTTTCATAAGCCTACTATACACCCTAACGCCACTTTTTATCGAAACAATCCGCTCCTTTGGTGTAACCGGCCTTTTTGGCTTCGGTTTCAGTGCAAAACCAGGCATCCCCCATGTATAGTTGAACGCTGGTGTTGGCATATTGACCGCAGCCCGGAAAATGATATTGTTTGTTCCCACTTCCGAGAGCGTCATTTGCCTTGATGACGCACTCCGGATTGACTGGATTTTTGGTTTGAGTGCATTTTGGCCCATAGATGCCAATTTTTGCTTCCCTTGCCCTTTCCCCGATTGTTTTCAGATCCGATTCTGACTCTGTGCGTCGATAATAGTAGACCCAACCGGAGGCGAGCATCTTTTCTGAAACCGAACCCTCAGGAGTAAAGACGTCGGCCACCAGACGATTATAAATATCACGAAAGACCACCTTCATATAGAGAGGCTTCCCTGAAATGATCTTCTCCAATTCCTTTTGGGCTTCTTTGCCACCACATCTTTCCATTTCCGGGGCATTGATCGAGGTCAATCTTATAATTTGATCTTCTTTGGTGACAAAGGTGTCACCGTCGACGACCACTGTGGCGACGTAGCTACTTACCGGTACTTTGTTTTTTCCAATCACCCACCAGCCTGCTGATGCTGCGATGGCCGCCGTGACTAGCGCACTCGCGATGATCTTTTTCCCCTTCCCGATCTTGTTTTTCTTAGCAACCACAGATCTATTGTAACTGCAAATTATTTAAGATTCTGAAATTCCTCGTAATACTGGGAGATCAGATTTTTCCACTTTGCTGTTTCATTTGGTGGTCCAATGTCGTTTTTTGAATATACCAGAAGTATTTTGACAACTTTTTTCTCGGTATCTACAGCCGCAATCACTCGATTTCCTGATGATTTTGGTGAAGTTTGCGTACCGGCGACGGCAAAATCCAACTTAACTATCATGTATTGTCCACACGGACAAATAACATCAAGTTTTGAGTCGATTGGCTTATGGTTGGGTGCGATATTGTCGTATCTTACTAGAATAAATTTAATGGCGGATAATGTAATTTCCCACTGTTTACCCTTGTATTTTTTGACGAAACTCTTGATGTAATGTTTTTGGGCAAACTCCTCTAGAAAGACTGAATATTCATTAGTAGACATTCTCCGGATCCTGCTGGGTAATTAATTCGTATGGAATTATTTCCCCTTCAGTACATACTTTATACGGCAGCTGCTGGTGGGTAAAAGCGACGATCTCGTTGGTGCGCTTTTCTTGCCATTTTTTGGCTACTTTCCTGACAAAATCAAGTTCTACCTTCGTCAGATTTTTGAATTTAACTTGTTTCCCCGCATCAGTGAGGCTAATCAGTTGGGCATTGTCCTTGATTTCAATGTTTATCAATCCTTTGTCAAATAAATCATCGATTGCAGAAAAATAATAGTTTGGAACGGGTCCTTGGGGGAGTTTGCGGTACTGGGCTCCGGTTATTGATTCCAGGTGTTGATAATACCAACCAAAATCAGCCAGATAAATCAATTTCGCAAGCTTTGTTTTGGGAATTTTTCCGTCCCTACCCGCACCACTAAGCACCGCTTCGAGCAAGATGCCTTGGTACTTATTCTCATCAATTATTTGTTCAGCTAAGATGTCCTCTGGTTGACAGCCTAACTTGTTGGCCAATTTCGTGAGCTGGGCGATCGTCAATGAGCCTTCGCCTTTCTCGAGAGCGACATAGGTGGGGCGGGATATGCCAATAACGCTGGCCATTTCTTCTTGTGTCCAGCCGTAATTTTTTCTGGTATCAACGAGAAATGTCGGACTAATCATATATTTTGATCTTAGGGCATTTAACCAGGTATGTCAAATTACTTGATACTAGATTGTAAAGTAAATTGACATATATTTCTCACCCTTTTAACAATTTTTTGACTTCCCTA
>JANLIN010000007.1 GCA_024654345.1 Candidatus Komeilibacteria bacterium | reverse complement strand
TACCTCTTGGCCCATGGCCAACTACCACTACAAAAATATCTATAATGTCTAAACCAAGAATACAATCTCTCAAGGCACAAGAAGTGCTTGATTCTCGTGGCACTCCAACCGTACTAGCTAGAGTTATTCTTGATAATGGCGTCATGACTGAAGCCGCTGTTCCCTCCGGCGCTTCAACCGGACAGAATGAGGCACATGAACTGCGTGATGGCGACAAAGCTCGTTTTAGCGGAAAGGGCGTTCTTCAGGCTATCCGAAATATTGAAACAGAAATACTATTTGCGCTTAAGGGTCTGAGCGTTGATGACCAAATTTTATTGGATGAAAAAATGTTGACTCTGGATGGTACTACCGATAAGAGTCGTTTGGGAGCCAACGCTATTTTGGCTGTTTCTCAAGCAGTGGCGAGAGCGGGGGCGCAGGTGGCTGATTTGCCACTCTATGCCTATTTGGCGCAACAATTTGGGACAGAAAATGACTGCCGCCTGCCGACTCCGCTGGCGAATATGATCAATGGCGGTCAACACGCCTCGCGGGGACTTGATTGGCAGGAATTTTGGGTCATCCCCAAAGGTGTGGAAGATTTCCCCAGTCAGTACGAAGCCGTGAAAAAGATTTACCTGGCGACAGAGAGTATTATACGAGCCAAGGGATATGAAGTGTCAACGGGCGATGAGGCTGGCTACGTTGCTGAATTACCCAACGCTGAAATCGCCTGGGAAATTTTACTGGCCGCTATCACGGCGGCGGGCTATCAGCCGGCGCGAGACATTTTTTTAGGCATGGACGTTGGGGCGTCAACATTTTTCAATCCGGAGGATGATAGCTATACTTTACCGCGGGCGGGTAAGAAATTTAAAGCTCGTCAGCTACTCGAAATTTATCGTCAGTGGTGGATGAATTATCCGCTGGTAGTCTTGGAGGATCCTTTCGGGGAAAACGATTGGGAAAACTGGCAAATTATATCAACGATGACACAGACTATGGATATGAAAATAATCGGTGACGATCTTTTTACTACCAATCCGCGGAGATTGGAGATGGGTATTTCCAAAAAGGCCGGCAACGGTATTATCATTAAACCCAACCAAATTGGTACTGTGACCGAGACTATGCGCACCGCCGCCCTAGCTCGTGAGAATGGCTATATTTTGGTCGCTTCTCATCGTAGCGGCGAAACCGGCGATACTTTTATTGCTGACCTAGCGGTGTCCATCGGGGCGGAATTTATCAAGGCGGGTGCCCCCGGACGGTCTGAGAGAACCGCAAAATATGATAGACTTCTAGATATTTACCATCAACTTTATGAATAACTTGTTTGCACGACGTCCGCGTCCGGTTGTACTAGTGGTCATGGATGGCTGGGGAATTGAGGCGGCCGGTCCTGGCAACGCTATTTCACTAGCCAAAACACCCCACCTTGATAGTTATATTACTAATTATCCGACAGCTTCGTTACTGGCAGCCGAAGAAGCAGTCGGCTTACCGGTGGGGGCGATGGGTACATCACAAGTCGGACACCTTGTGATCGGTAGTGGTCAAGTCTTACCGCAGTATTTACCGCGGATTAATAGGGCGGTGGCGGATGGCACTATGGCTGACAATAAAACCCTGCGGGAAACACTTGAGCATGTGGCCGAACGTGGCAGTACATTGCATATCGTGGGCTTGGTATCGCGTGGTGGTGTTCATAGCTCTTTTGAACATTTATTGGCTTTACTGAAGGTAGCCGGTCAGGAAAAATTGACCCAGATTAGACTGCATGTAATCCTTGACGGTCGCGACACGGCCTATAATGAGGGTCTCAGTATTATGGCGGAGCTGGAAAAATACAGCAAACGTCAACCACGCGTGAAAATAGCCACCGTTAGTGGTCGGTTCTATGCCATGGATAGGGATAATCATTGGGAGCGGACGAGCAAAGCTTATGAAGCGATCGCCGAAGCCAAGGCCGAGAAAACTTATTCGACTGCTAGTGAGGGTATTACGACCTCTTATCAGGAGGGCATCTATGATGAGGAGCTTAAACCGTTTATTATCGGGGGCGGAGCGCCGGTTAGAAAGGGAGACAGTATTTTATTTTTCAATTTTCGGGCGGATCGCATGCGACAATTAACTCGCGCCTTTTTGCAACCGGAAAAAACTCCCTTGGGCAAAAAAATGATTACGGCTGTGCGAGTGGTTACCATGACGGAATACGAGCCGGATTTTCAAGTACCGATTCTATTTCCACCACTGTCAGTCACAGGCACACTAGCGGAGACTCTGGAGAAGGCCGGTTTAAGTCAGCTGCACGTTGCCGAAACGGAAAAATACGCTCACGTGACATATTTTTTTAACGGAGGAAAAGAAGAAAAATACGAACACGAGGCGCGGTATATGGTGCCATCGCCACGGATTTCCAGCTATGCCGATCAGCCAACCATGGGTGCCTATGAAATTCGCGATCACGTGGTGGGCGCTATCAATAAAGATAACTATGATTTTATCCTAGTCAACTTTGCTAATCCGGACATGGTTGCGCACACCGGTGATATAGCCGCCACGGTCAAAGCTTTGGCGGTTGTCGATGAGTGTGTGGGAGATATTGTAGCGGCAGTGTTACGTAGTGGCGGTGTCTGTTTAATAACGGCTGACCATGGCAATGCGGAAAGAATGATCAATCCGGAAAATAACGAAATGGATAAGGAGCATTCTGTCGCACCGGTGCCGATTTATATTATCGCCAATGAGCTGGCGGAATCGACCCTGGTGCCCGGATTGAATATCCAAAATTGGCCACAGCAAACTCCGGTCGGCACGCTGGCCGATATAGCGCCCACTATTTTGAAAATAATGGGGTTGAAAAAACCGCCCAGTATGAGCGGACAAAGCCTGATCTGATACTCAGGCTACAAAAAATAGGGTTGGTGGCGGCTAGCCAAGTAACAGTAGTGTTACGCCAATCCCGATAATGACACCAACGATCACCTCGCCCAACTTATGACCGAGACGTTCGCTTAACAGAGGGTATTTGTACTCCCGCATGTCCGGGAGTTCTTTCACAAGACGATTGATGATCAAGCCATGGAAGCCAAGCTGATAGCGAATGGTGAATGAATCCCAGACGACAATCAGAGCAACGGCGCAAGCCAGAACAAAGAGAGGTGAGCCAATACCTTCAGCCAGAGCAATAACAGTGGCCGCTGAGGTGATAAAAGCCGAATGGGAGCTGGGCATACCACCATTGCTAAAAAGATGATTCCAACTGAAGCGGCCATGGATTGTTTCAATGATCAATTTGATGATCTGCACGAGAGCGAATATCAGTAACGGGTACACAAATAGTGGCATGATGGTTGATTATTAACAAATTATGTTACGCAAATAGATATGTCTATATTATATATAATTTTTAGCAGTTTTATCCAGAGCCTGACGGAATTTTTGCCGATATCCAGTTCCGGTCATCTTTTACTTTGGCATGAGCTCATCCTGTCTCCGGTCAACGATTTTCAGCTAGATATCGTCTTGCATTTGGGATCAGTATTGGCGGTAATAGTTTATTTCAGTCGAGATATTGCTACTATTACGACCGCCCTCTGGCGGCGAGTGCGGTGGGGTGAGGTTTCGGCGTCAAGTCGTTTGGGGCTTTGGGTGGTTGTATCGACATTGCCGGCGGCGGTGATCGGTTTTATTTTGGCTGATGTGATCGAGAATTTCTTTCGTGCTCCGCAGTGGGTGGCCTTGATGTTGGTGCTGGTCGGCTTATTGTTTATTTATATAGAGAAGAAAATACAAGCGGTGGAGCCTTTGGAAAACATGACCTGGCGTCAGGCATTGCTGATTGGTTTCGGACAGTGTCTGGCTTTTATACCGGGTACATCACGCAGTGGGATCACTTTGTCGACCGCTATGATGGTGGGCATCAATCGTGCCGAAGCGGCCCGTTATTCCTTTTGGTTGGCCGTGCCCACATTATTGGGCGCCAGTGCCAAGGGAATCATTGATATGATGGCGCAAGGATTAAATAAAAATGCCGCCGGGCTATATATTATCGGTGGCTTGGTTGCCTTTTTTTGTTCGTGGCTGGTGATCAAATATTTTATTCAGTATTTGCAGCGGCATAGTTTGGTGCCTTTTGCCGTCTATCGGATAGCTTTGGCTGTCATCGTTATCATAATATTACTATAAATTTCCTAAACTTTGTTGCCGCTGCCAACTCTGGTACTGGGGGAAGATGACTTCGGAAAGATTCCACTGGCGGGGGCTACCGAAGATTTGCACGACTACAGTCTGTACACGGCCCTCCAAATCTCCTTCCCAAATGGCGATACCGATTTCACGATACCGATTGTTCAAAATATTGGCGCGGTGGGTGGGGGAGTCCATCCACGCTTTTAGGACTTCCTTATTGGTTTGGAATCCGGCGGCGAGATTTTCACCGATTAGTTGGTAGTCGTAACCGGTGTCGTCTATCCAAGTGGTGAAATAGCGGCCGTTCTTACCGTTGTGTGAAAAGAAATCCTCCGCGATAATCGTTTTGGCTTTGGCTAAGGCGGCGGCATTCAGCTTCTCATTCATAGCCAGTGGGGGTAGTTGCTGTAAATTACGCAGTTCATTGGTAAGGACATATATTTCATTGCGCGATATCGCGTTATCCAGCCAGGAAGGAGATTCTGATTCTGCTCGATTCGTAAAAAAAAGTAAGCCAAAAGTGCTTACTAGAAGAACGCCTATTATACCGTACCAAAAAAAAGGTAGCTTCAGATCAAACTTCATATTGTTTTTTGTTTTTGTTTTTGGAGCACGTACCGCATCAATGCCTAAGAAGCGCAGTGAATAGGTGTTTATTTTCGTACTCTGTTTATAGTCTATCATATATTTGCTTAAAAGTCAATCGTATAGAGTTTGTTATTTCTTGATAATGTCACGAAGGGGTATCTAATCAAATTAAGAAGCAACTGTCAATTGGTGGTCGGGTACTAACCTCCGTAGCCGCTTGTTGATGTATAATAAACTTATGACCATTAATTACAGCTTAGATAATCTTATAGATCAGATGAGAAAGGACGGTACGCTTCTATCGGACGCGGTGGAGCGGGCACTGCGGCGCAATGATCGGCGAAAATTCGTACCACCGCATTTAAATGGTGATGCCTATTTTGACGCTCCGCTCCCGATCGGTGATGGGCAGACAATTTCACAACCGAGTACAGTGGTATTTATGTTGGAAAGATTGGAGCCACAACCAGGACAAACAGTGTTGGATATCGGTGCCGGATCAGGGTGGCAGACTTCTCTACTGTCCAGCTTGGTGGGCTCTACAGGCCGCGTAATCGCCATTGAAATTCGACCGACGCTATTGGCGGCAGCTAAAAAAAGAGTAGAAACGCGCGCCAACATACACTGGGTGCTGGGAAGCGGTTATGACGGTTATCCGAAACACGCACCATATGATAGAATAATAGTAGCCGCCGCCGGACAGGAGATACCGGAAGCCCTATTACAGCAATTAAAAGTCGGCGGTCGATTACTGATGCCGGTGAACCACAATCTTGTTCAAGTGGATAAACGTAACAGCGGAGAGTATGAACAGCAACTGTGGCCGGGCTTCTCCTTTGTGCCGTTCATAGATGCGGCTGATATGGGTGGCGTCAACAATCAGTAGTTTCGTCAAAGTCTCATCTTTTTTATATTTAAATATCTCTATTATCTATGTATGTAGTTATATTAGCTGGTGGCCATGGGACCAGACTGTGGCCGCTGTCGCGGAAGAATTCGCCCAAACAAGTTCAACCCTTTCTCGGTAAGGAAACTTTGTTACAAATGACGTGGCAAAGATTGCGTCGGGGTTTTACGCCGGACAAGATATTTGTCGCCGCTGAGAGTGCCCAAAAAAAGGTAATCAAAGAGCAGCTGCCCGATTTGAGCACCAGTAGACTTTTTTTGGAGCCAGAAAGACGAGACACGGCCGCCGCCATCGGACTAGCTACCTGGCGCATTGCCAGTTTGGATCCGGCGGCGTTGATTGTCGTGGTAAGTTCGGATGCCTATATCGATGATCAACAAAAATATCTCAATTATTTGCGACGTGCGGAAAAACTGTTGACTAGGCATCCGGATAATGTGTTGTTAATAGCGTTCAATCCCACCTACGCGGAAACCGGCTATGGTTATATTAAGTTGGGCAGTGAAGTAGAGGGCGTTGATAAACATAAAGCATATCGGGTGGATAAATTTGTCGAGAAGCCGTCTGTGACTCGCGCTCGGACATTTTTAAAGAGATATGATTATTTGTGGAACAGCGGTATGTTTATTTTCCGGGCGGCGGCGATGAAGGAGATGTACAAAAGTTTTTTACCGACGCATTATCGTCTCTTGGAAAAGATGAGTTCGCTTGTACCCGGTACCGAGGAGTGGCAGGCTTTGTATAAAAAAATGCCAGCCGTCTCAGTTGACTATGGGATAATGGAAAAAGCCGACAATCTGATAGTTTTGCCAGCCGATTTTAGCTGGTGTGATATTGGGAGTTGGCGTGCGATCAAAGATATAATGAATGTCGCCCCGGATAATATCACGCGAGGCAAGAGGATAGTCATCGACCAGTCGGAAAACAACCTTATTTATAATCATTCTGACCGCGTACTAGGAGTCATTGGCTTGAAGGATAGTGTTATTATCAACACCGCCGATGCGACTCTGATTTGTGCGGTTGACAAGGCTCAGGATATAAAAAAATTATTGAAAAAATTCAAGGACCAGGGACTTGAAGAGTGGCTCTGATCATGGTATTTTAAAAAAAAATTATTTCAGCTTCATTATGAAAAATTTTCTTCGTTCATCGATGATAGAACAATACCGCTCACCCCGTCGATCAAAACGGTTTTTTTTGCTCGCATTTATTTTGGGTATTATTTTGGTGGGGAGTTGGTACTGGCTGGCAATCAATAGTTATGCCGGTGGGGCCGCTAATGAGCAGGAATTCACCGTTAGTAGTGGGCAGTCCACCAAGGTTATAGCGGAACGTTTGGCCGAGGCCGGTATTATTAAATCGGCAGTGGCTTTTCAGTGGTACTTACGTTTCAATGATTTATCCGGCAAAATCAAAGCCGGTGATCATTATTTATCCGGTAATGCCCGTCTTAAGGAAGTGGCGCAATCTTTGACCCGGCTCGAGAGACAAGAAAGAACCATAACCATTATTGAAGGATGGGAGAACCGTCATATCCGTCAATATATGGTGGAGAACGGTGTTATGAGCGAGTCTGACTGGAATAGCGTTACTTCCGCCGCTTATGAACTGGACTGGTTGCCCGCCGCGGCCAGAAATTATGGATATGAAGGCTACTTATTTCCCGATACTTACCGGGTATTTGCTGATGCGTCGCCAGCAGAGATTGTGGGTAAGCTATTGAATAATTTCCGGCGGCGAGTAAACGATGAAATGCTGGCCGAAATCAGTCGTCAAGGAAGAACGTTGGAGGAGGTGGTGATCATGGCATCCATCGTCGAAAAAGAAGTACGCAGTGCCGAAGACATGGGCCTGGTGGCGGATCTCTTCTGGCGTCGCTATGATGATGATTATCCCTTGCAATCGGATGCGACGGTAAATTACATCACGCAGAGCGGCCGAGCGCAATCGACGTTAGACGATTTGGCCAATGAATCGCAGTACAATACATATAAGTACGCCGGTCTGCCACCCGGACCGATTAGCAATCCGGGTCTCAATGCCTTGCGAGCAACCATCTATCCGGAGGCCAATGATTATTATTTTTTCTTGACTACCAAAGAAGGCGAAGTGATCTATAGCCGGAATTTTACGGAACACAGCGCCAATAAACGAAAATATTTACCGTAGTTTAATTTTTTTGATCGTTAACAATCAAATGGAGGTCATTATGACTAACGTCAAAGACCTAAGTAAAAAGTTTACTTGGGTTTCATATTTCAATATTTTTGGGGCCGATCTGCTTCTTTTTTGGGCGATAGTATTCCTGATAGCTCTAGTTATCGGAGCTTTTAATCTCAACTATCCCGTATTTGAGTTTAACTCTATCTGGGGTGCCAAAGGCTCTCTACAACTGACTCTTTTGCTAATCACTATTTCTTGTATGGCCGTTTACTTGGCGACCAAGACAAATCCTTGGACCTATTATATTCACATTACAGCCTATACCGCTGTATTGGGTGTGATACTTTTCGTCGTCAATGATGCAAATCAACCGATATATCGGCTATCGATTCTCCTGATTCCGACGATATGGGTGTATCGTTGGTTCAGAATCAGTCTGCAAAGACAATTAAGAGACTCGTAAAAAATAATCCAGTCTTTTGCGAAAGGCTGGTTTTTTATATCTAATCTTGCTAGATACTCCTGATTCATTTAAACTGTCCACATAAATAAAAGAATTTTTCTATGGATGAGCCAATTTTATTGAATAAACCTTTGGGCCTGACTTCACTGCAGGCTTTGACGGCGTGGCGTGAAAGTCACCCGCAATGGCGAGATGTTAAAATGACTTATGCCGGTCGCTTGGATCCGATGGCGGAAGGTGCGTTGCTGATTATTCATGGTGAGGCTTTGCATAGGCAAAAGGATTATCAGCGTTTTACAAAAAAATATGAAGCCACTGTTTTATTTGGTGTCGCCACTGATTCTTTTGATGTACTCGGCAAGATAAAACATCAGACAACTGCGATCGTCGAGTCGCAGCGCGTGGAGCAATACTTAGATAATTTGCCATCAGAAATTACCATGCCCTTGCCGCCGTTTAGTGCTTACCGGCTCCGTGGTCGCCCGCTATTCCATTGGTTTCTGAAAAACCAACTGAAAGAAGAAGAGTGGCCGCAGAGGATTCATAAATTTTCTGACATAAACAGTATCAGGGTTGAAACCATCAGTACCGCGGAATTGATATCAGAAATAACACATCGTTTAAGTACTGTCACGGCCCCTTTGCGACAAAGTGAAATCAAGGAGGGTTGGCGGCAATACTTTACGAAGTCGTCTTTTTCTCGCTATACTTTAGTCAGTTTCACAGTTACCGCCGGTAGTGGTTCATTTATTCGGTGCCTGGCTAATAAAATAGGCAAAGACTTGACGGGGGCCGGCATTTTATTGCGGCTCCGACGGACTGCCGTGGGACCCTATACTATAGACTAGTAATCAAATCAGCTATGAAAGCTTATATAATACACGGGTGGGATTATACGCCCGATCAAAATTGGTACCCATGGTTGGCTCAGGAGCTGGAGCGCGAGGGTATCCCCACCGTCGTGCCGGCGATGCCAGACCCGGCTAAGCCGACGATCGACGCCTGGGTACAGAAGCTCAACGAAATATTACCGGCCCCTGATCCATCAGTGGTGCTGGTTGGTCATAGCATCGGGTGTCAGGCCATAATGCGCTATTTGGCGGGTTTGCCCCCGACGGCCAAGGTAGGGACAATCATTATGGTGGCGCCGTGGTTAGTCCTGACAAATCTGGAAGATGAAGAGACCGAGCAAATAGCGGCACCGTGGCTAAATAGTGATATTGATTTTGAGGCGGTGCGTGACAAATGCGGACAAGTGTACTGCTTTTTCTCCGCTGATGATCCTTTTGTACCGGTCGAAAATGCGGATCTTTTTTTACGGAATCTAAACGCCCATACCATAGTGGAAGAGAATAAAGGCCACTATACGGCGGACGAGGGAGTTACCGAAGTAAAGATGGTGAGAGATTTTTTACTGACTGAGATAGAAAGCCCGATCGGTTAGGCGGTGGCGCTATTTTTCTTGAGTAAGGCGGAAAGTATCGGCGGAGTCGCCAAGGTGGTCAAAATGACCATGATAACTATTATGGAGAATATCTCGTCGTTGATGACGCCCAGGGATTTGCCAATCATGGCAAAGATCAAACCGACTTCGCCGCGTGGTACCATGCCAAAGCCGACTATCCACTTGTTTGCCTGTCCGGCTACCAGACCGGCTACTAGTTTGCCAACAACGGCCACCGCTGAAATAATCAAAGCGATGAGCAGAACGTTGAGATCAAAAAGGGTAGACAAATCAACGCTCATACCGGTGACAACAAAGAAAATAGGAATAAGCAGAAAACCAATCGGTTCAATTAAATCCTCGACGTGACGATGAGCGTGTTTGTCCAAGGTGACAGCTACTGCTTCTTTTGTAGCGACGGGTGCTGTGTGGGTAATTTGTCGAATGTCGTTGACTAGATTGGCATCTTTGAAGTGACGGAAGTGGACCGCATCGAGTACCAAGCCCGCCGCGAAGGCGCCGACAATCGGTGCTAATCCAATATATTGAGCTAAATAAGCGAAGGTAAACCCAAAAGAAAGTGCCATCGTTATTTTTGTGCCACTACCACTATGAATTTTTGCCATAATTTTTCCGAAGTACGGTGCAAAAAGTTGACCGAGAATAATAGCCAAAACAAGGAAGAGTACTGCCTTGGCAGTAATCCAGCCGATGACACCTAAGCCGACACCACCGACTGTAACAATAGCTGAGACGATGGCTAAGATTATTAAGCCTAGCACATCGTCAATAACAGCCGCTCCGAGAACTATTTTCGCTTCCGGAGTTTGTAGTTTTTTCAGATCTTGAAAAACACGGGCGGTGATACCGACGGAAGTGGCGGTCAGAGCCGCACCGATGAAGAGATAGGCGTTGTTAGTCAGGTCTGGCATTATCCATGGTCCGACGATATAAGTCCCCAAAACAAAGGGGACGATGACCCCTAAAACGGCCACCAGGAATGCATTCAGACCCACCTTTTTCATTTCGCGCAGGTTGGACTCCAGCCCTATCTGGAAAAGTAATATCACTACACCAAGCTCGGCTAAGAAAGTTATGGCCGGATCGGTCTTGATGGGTTCAAAAAGATTGAGACCAAGGAGCGTCAAATTCCCGAGAATGACGCCGATGACAAGCTCTCCCAGGACTGCCGGCTGTCCCCATTTTTCTACCAGGCCGGATACTTTGGCGGCTATCAATATGACGGCAATCCACAGGAAGGTGAGAGCCGCGTTATGTTCGCTCGTGGTGGCTGAGCTGGCCAGGGCCGCTGGTGCCATCACCACTGTCAGCCAAAGATAGCGGCGTAACTGCTTAGGCAGCTGAAAGAGCGGCCACTTTAGTATACTATTGGAGAAGCGCATAGGTTGTTAGATTAATAACTAGTAAAATAAAAATTCATCGCCGGGACGAGAATTGCAGACACATTATAATACAAATTTAAGATGAATTCCATAGGTTATGACTGGGAGTCGGGGAGTTTGGGCGACGGATCCTTGCCTAGATATTTCAGGACTGCTACAGTATATATTGATACCAGGGGGAACTTACGATTTTGAACTAATTAAAGAAGAAAATTATGAATAACAATAGGACGGTTATTTTCTTAGGAGCATTATTGGCCGCGGTTTTAATAGGTACGGCTATTTTTTGGTGGATAAGCCGGAAGTCGGATGCAGGTGAGGTGACAGCACCGTCCGTGACCACCGTTGAGGTTCATTTTATCAACGATCAAATCAGCTCCAATATTAGCTGTGAACAAACACATGGCGTGCCACGTGAAATCAATATCGAAGCGGCATCAGCACCGGAGGCCAGTTTGAAGGCATTATTGGCCGGTCCCAATGATACGGAAAGAAAATTGGCCTATTACACCAACATTAATCCCGGGACGGGTCTTAATTCCCTGTCCATTGATCAGGGGGTGGCCAGAGTTGATTTTAATGAGTCACTCAATTTTGGGGTGGCGGGGTCCTGTTTAGTCACTTCAATAAGGGCACAAATAGAAAATACACTGCGCCAATTTCCCGCTATTGAAACCGTGGAGATTATGGTCAATGGTCGTTCGGACATTCTCCAGCCTTAAAAACAGCTTTTTTCTATTTTAAAAACCCAGCTCTTCGCCGTGCCAGCCTATGGCTGGTGGGAGGAGCTGGGAATTGTAGTCTGCTATTAACTGACGAGTTCAAGCCAAAACCAACCGGGTATAATTACGGGTTAACTGGTCTAAGATAGAGTTTTGCCAATCTTAAACAAGCTAGCCAGAAGTTATTTCTTTCCTTTCTTTTTAGCTTTCTTTACTGCCGGCTTCTTTGCCGCTTTTTTCTTAGCTGCCATTGATACCACCTCCAGTCTGAGCTCTTTTGCCCAGTCGGACGAGTGCCGCTGGTCACCACTCCCGCGGGAGATTGATGTGACCGGTCGTTGCGACTCGTCAGTTGATAAAAGACTACCCTAGAATTATATCACTTCTATGGTAAAAGAAAATAATCAACAGTGAATAACTCCTCCCAATGGTGTATAGTAAAAACAGGAGGATTAATAATTTACTTATTCTATGAGTCAATATTACAATGCCAAGCGTTCTAAGAATAGATATATTCCGGGCCTGGCGACTTCATTCAAGATCAGTCGGAGTAAAATAGATCTCTTTTTGGAGTGCGCTCGTTGCTTTTATTTGGATCGGCGTCTGGGGGTGGGGAGACCGCCGGGATATCCCTTCAACCTAAATACAGCCGTTGATACCCTATTGAAGAAAGAATTTGATACGCACCGAGTGGCTGGCAACCGTCATCCTTTGATGGAAACTTATGGTCTTGATCTGATTCCCCTTCAACACCAGCTTATAGACCAGTGGCGGGAGAATTTTGTCGGCGTACAGTTTGATCACCAGCCAACGAAACTTCTAGTGACCGGCGCGGTCGATGATTTATGGGTAGACAAAAGTGGACTGGTTTATGTGGTTGATTATAAATCGACCAGTAAATCCGGAGAGGTGAATCTGGATGCTGATTGGCAAATTGGCTACAAGCGTCAAATGGAGATTTACCAGTGGCTATTGCGGCAGAATGGCCTGACCGTCTCTGATACCGGTTATTTTGTCTATTGCAATGGCGATACAGACAAGGAAGCTTTTGACGCTAAACTAGAATTCGATGTAAAAATTATTCCCTACGTCGGTCAGGCGGACTGGGTGGAGTCGACTCTGATGGATATAAAGAAGTGTTTGGATGATGATATTATTCCGCCGGCCGGTAAAGATTGTGACTATTGTGCCTATCGGAGCGCGTCTCAGGAACTGGAGATAAGTTCGTCTTGACAGATATGGTATGAATAAACCTCTGGCCACTTAAGTCTGCTTTAACTTTTGTCATTTACTATTAGCCTAATGTCAAAGAAAGTAGTAATTATTATTATAACAATAGTCGTAATCAGCGCTGTTTTAATTGGTCTGAATTTTGTGAGGAAAAATACGAGTTTCTTGACGACAACGGTCGATCCGGTTGTTATAAATGACAATAACAGCAATCAAGTACCAGGGGATAATGAAGAGTTGAGCCAGTGGCAGAATTTACAATCAAAAAAATTGGTTGTCCCGGCCCAGTATGTTGATATGGTACCAAAAGACAAAAGCTTAAACGTGCCGCCAAATATGACGATCAGTGTCTATGCCGCCGGTTTGGGAGAAGCTCGTTTTATGGCAGTGGTTGATGAGGAAAAAGTTTTTGTAACAGATAAGCGCGGCCGCGTGCTACTACTGCGTGATCAGGATAAAGATGGTGTGGTAGACAAAATTGACGTGGTGGTAGAATCATTACAGCGACCGCATGGCCTAGCCTGGGATAATGGGGATCTTTATATCGCTGAAGAACATAGAATTATAGTTTTTGAAGGTGACGCTGATGGAGATTTTGAAAATCCACGAACGGTAATACCTGATTTGCCTAATGATGGGGGCCATTTTACACGCACTGTGGAGATAGGACCGGATGAGAATTTATATATTTCCGTCGGGTCTAGCTGTAATGTCTGTGAAGAGAAAGATGATCGACGGGCCACCATCCTCAAATACAGCAAACAGGGTAAATTTTTGGGTTATGTGGGGCGTGGATTACGGAATACGGTCGGTTTTACTTTTTATGACGATAGTCTCGTTGGCGTCGATAACGGTCGTGATTGGCTGGGAGATGATACACCGCCGGATGAAGTAAATATTTTGTCACTGGAGAGTCATGGTTTGGAAGA
>JANLIN010000004.1 GCA_024654345.1 Candidatus Komeilibacteria bacterium | reverse complement strand
TGAAAAATAATGTCAAATTGGTTACAGCTGGAATATCTTTTTAGTCGCTCTCTGCCGCCCATTGAAGCGGAAGTTTTTAATATGGGGATCGGGTTATATCTTATTATTTTTGTGGCGGCGGTAGTTTTTGCGCTGTTACGCAAAAAAAAGAATATACTGAATTTATATCGGCGCCTGTGGCAGAAGTTATCCAACTGGTCATTTGCCTTCAGTATCGTCGGACTACTCTTACTTTTTTTTCGACACCAGATGATTCCCTATTTGGGAATGCGGGGCTGGACTCTGATCTGGTGGGTATTCAGTTTATTGTGGTTGTTGTATATCTTGAAGTACTGGTTAATTGAGGTGCCGAGACAAAAGGAAATGTTGGAGGCGCGTGAAAATTTTGACAAATATCTTCCCTAGAGAAAAGTAAAAAACAGATTTAAAAAAAACTTGGTTATCGAAACCAAGTTTTTTTATATATGACCGGTTACTTTTTCCAGTCCCCGGCGTTTAAACGATTACTTCCTTTTAGGTGCCAGTCGTGTGGATTGGCGTTTTGAATTTTTTTCCATAATTCGCGGGCACTGTCGGTATGAAGGAATTCATAATTCCGAGCACGCTGATCATGCCAGAGTTCATTTAGGTTGTTGCCCTTGGAGGCTTGTTCTTTTAGCTCCAGGTCAACGTCCAGAATATCGGCGTCCTTAACAATTTTTGCTTCCAAACTCTCTCTTTTTTCGTATTCCTCAAAAAGCTCAAGCAGGTTTTCCAGACCGGTGTCAGATAGAGACTCGGCAATGGCTTTATCCTCATGACGGGTGACAAATTGGCGGGAAAGATAATCGACGTCCACGCCGCGACTTTCGGCCAGATCATGCGCTAGGGCCATTTTGACGATTTTTCCGGTATCAGCGCCCTCTTTTTCGGCGATAAGCAGTGCTAACCAGCAAACACGCAGGGTATGCTCGGCCAGATTGGCAAAATCAGGATTAATATACCTTTGCCAGCCGCGGTTAATAAAGCGCAGACAACCTATTTCGAACATCAGTTGGAGATCTTTGTCATTCATACCACCATTATCTCGACAAAAGAATAAAAAAGCAACCGTGGTTTAGGCCAGATTTGCTTTTTTTAACAAAATAAGCCAAAATAGTCAGCTATGAACCAGCGACAAAAATTAGGTAAGTTGGGCGAGAAACTGACTTTGGATTACCTTTGGCGGCAGGGATTTTCCGTGTGGGGAAAGAATATATACAACGCCTACGGTGAAATAGATATTCTGGTCAGCAGGGAGGGTATTTTGCATTTTGTGGAGGTGAAGACTTTATCCACTATGGGGATGATGACGCCACAGGCCAACTTCACAGTTTATAAACAGCGTCGACTATACCTCACCGTGCTAGCGTTTATCGAGGAAAATAATATCGGATACGACTGGCAGATAGATTTTTGCGGAATTAGTGTGGATAATAAATCGCGGTGTGCAAAGCTTAGCTATACACAGAATGTCCCGCTGGATGAGAGAGTTATTGAGGAGTTATAACTATCTTCTACACAGTTTATTAACTTGCCAGTATTCTTTATTTCCGCTTAAATGAGTGCAGTCTAACCGGTCGTAAATCAGAAAGATAGTTCAGAATATTATTTCTTATTACGCACATCATGAAATCAATTGGTAAATTCATAGTTCTTTCCGCAGTGCTCATAATGGGCATTTTTTTGCTACCAGAAAATAGTCGTGCCGCAGAAAATCCGTGTCTGGTACTGGCTCAGTGTCAGGTACCGGCGCCGACAGTGCTCAACCTAGATACGCAACCTACCTTTTATCCCGAGGAGGTTGTGATCGCTGGTGTGAGCTGGAATGAAACCAAAGTTGACGTTTACATCGATGGGATGTTCAACGGTCGCGCTACTTTGCGGACCGACGAGTCGGGAGTTGGTGACTTTTTCTGGCGGCCTTTCTTGAAGCTGGAACCCGGCGTCCACTCGGTTTACACAGTGGCTCGTAATTTTACTGAAAAAGAGCGGTCTTTTCAGTCGCCAACGCAAAGTTTTACAGTGGTTGCCCGGCCCAAGCCGGTAGCACCCGTCAAACCGGTCAGTAACGAGCCCATCACAGTGCCGGAGCCATTTATTCCGGATGGCAAAGGCGAAATACCGGTAGAATCCGAAGAATTAGATGAAATCGAGGAAGATATGGAAGAAGAGGAGTTAGAGCCGCTGATCGAGGATATGGCGGAAGAGGCCGAAGAAGACAGCGGTGAGCAGTCAGGCGGCGGCATTACGGTGGCCGACAAAGAAACAGGTGAAATCACCGTGAAAAACAAGGAAAATGAAGGCAAGGTGGACATTGCGCCCAAAGAAGAGGGTCATGTGGACGTGATAGAGGGCGGTCAAATAACCGGTGGCGTCATGGAAGATAACGAGTTAACAGTCAGTGACTTGCAGAAAACAGCCGACCGAAATGAAATTTGGCAAGAGTTTTTTAGCGGCGCTAAGAATGGCGACCGTGCCGGTGGTGGATTTTCCGGTAAAGTACAGAATCGTATTATCGGCCTGATTTTGTTAGCCATCATAATATTGGCGACGGCTATCCATCACTTTGTGACGCAACGACCGCGCCGAACAGATGAACAGCTAAAAAACGCCGACGATACTATCCCAAGTGATACCAGCAAAGATTCGGATGACATTTTGGATGGTAAGTTGTAAGCGTAGTTAGATGAAGCGAGGAAGCTCCGAAGCGCCGAAGCGATGATCTTCAACTGTCGTCGCTTCCTCGCTTCCACACTTCAGCGCTTCCTCCATCCCCCTCCTTTACAAATCTCTTTTTTTAGCATAAGATTAGCATAGGCTAGTATCGATCATGATCATACTAGCCTTTATTATTAAAAAGTCATATATGGCGGAAAAAAGTGAAATAATCCAAGCGATTCAGCAAATTTGCGAGGAGAAAGGTATATCATACGAGCATGTGATAGAGACTATCGAAGCGGCTCTAGCGGCGGCATTTCGCAAAGATTTTGGGGAAAAGAATCAGAATGTAAAAGCGGAGTTTGACGCGGAGACCGCGCACGTCCGAGTTTTTGACGTGAAAACAGTCGTTGAAGATAGAGATTTGGAGGAGTTGGAGAAGCAATTGGAGGCTTTGCGGGTGCGCCGTGAGGTTGGTGAGGAAATTTCCGAGGATGAAGAGGTGGAAAGATTTAACCCCAAGACCGATATTATGATTTCTGAAGCCAAAAAAATAAAGAAGGGCATAAAAGTCGGCGAAGAGTTAGTTCAAGAGCTGGAAATACCGAGTGAATTTGGACGGATGGCAGCTCAAACCGCCAAGCAAGTGATCATTCAAAGACTTCGGGAAGTTGAGCGCGAGACCATATTCAATCAGTACAAAGACAAGGAAAACACCATGGTGAATGGTACGGTACAGCGCCGTGAGGGTCGGATGGTGATGGTGGATATTGGCAGTACGATAGCTATACTACCACCGGAGGAACAAATGCAAAGGGAAAATTATAATTCGGGCCAACGCTATCGCTTCTTATTGAAGTCAGTGGAAATGACCAATCGTGGTCCCCAAATAGTGTTGTCACGGAGTCATCCGGATATGTTGCGTGAGCTATTTGCCATGGAAGTGCCGGAGGTAAGCGCCGGTACGGTTGAGATCAAAGGCGTCTCTCGTGAAGCCGGCATGCGTAGCAAGGTAGCTGTCTGGACCGCGGATGACAATATTGATCCGGTGGGGTCCTGTGTCGGACAACGTGGCACACGTGTTCAAACCATCATCGCGGAATTGAACGGTGAAAAAATTGATATCATCGAGTGGGACGAAGCGCCGGAGAAATTTATTGAGAACGCTCTTTCGCCGGCCAAAGTGAAGGAGATAATTTTGGATGAAAAGCAAAAGATTGCTTTGGTTAAAGTCAGCGATGATCAGCTCTCTTTGGCCATCGGTAAGGCCGGGCAAAATGTACGACTGGCCGCCAAACTGACCGGCTGGAAGATTGATATTGAAGGCGCTGAAATACCGGTAGTAGAGGGAGATGAAGTTGGTGACTTAGTCAAAGAAGAATCTATTGAGACAGAGAGTAATGAGACTGAAGAGCCGAAGAAAGAGACGAAACAGGATAAGAAGATCAAGTCCGAAGAGGAAAAAAAGTAGGTGAAAACTTTCTTAAAGTAGATTTTCAAATAGATGTTTATTTCCCTAACCAGGGAACTAGGAGGGGTTAATTAATTAAGTAATATGAATATGACAGACGGAATTTTATTTTCTTTAATTGCTTCGGTGGTAGCCATAGCCTATGGCTTTGTTTTGATCCGGGTGATCATGAAACTGCCGACCGGCAATGATAAGATGAGAGAAATTGCTGACGCTATCCAGATCGGAGCACGTGCTTATCTCAATCGTCAGTATCGTACTATCGCGGTCATTGCTATTATTCTTTTTGTCTTGCTGTGGGTTTTGCTTGGCTTCATTACCGCCTTGGGATTTTTGGTTGGAGCTGGATTGTCCGCCCTGGCAGGATATATTGGGATGAATGTCTCAGTTAGAACCAATATTCGTACCGCGGAAGCGGCTCGACTAGGTTTGGGTAAAGCTTTGAACGTTGCTGTACAAGGCGGGACTGTTACGGGAATGCTGGTAGTGGGCATGGGCCTATTGGGAGTGACCGGATTTTATCTTCTGACCGGCTCATTGGAGGCTCTTATCGGCTTGGGTTTTGGTGGTAGTTTGATCTCTGTCTTTGCTCGTCTAGGCGGTGGTATCTATACCAAAGCCGCCGACGTTGGTGCAGACTTGGTAGGTAAACTGGAAGCTGGAATTCCGGAGGATGATCCACGCAACCCGGCTGTTATCGCGGATAACGTCGGTGATAACGTCGGTGATAACGCTGGCATGGCGGCAGATCTATTTGAGACTTACGCCATTACCATAGTGGCGGCTATGCTGTTGGGTTCACTACTCTTTGTGGCCTATCCGAACGCCGTCATCTATCCTTTGGTAATCGGAGCTATTTCCATATTTACTAGCATAATCGGTACTTGGTTTATCAAGCTCGGTAAAAAGAAAAATATCATGGGCGCCTTTTATAAGGGGCTGTCCATTAGCGGCATACTGAGCGCCATTATCTTATGGCCGGTCACCAATCGTTTGATGAGTGATCTGACCTTGTTTAGCGTGGCCGATGTTTATTTTTCCGCCTTGGTTGGTTTGGTGGTGACTGCGCTGATGGTTTTGATCACTGATTACTATACTTCATCCAAATTCAAACCGGTACGTAGTATTGCTCTAGCATCGGAGACAGGTCACGGCACCAATATTATTGCCGGTCTGGGTATTTCCATGAAATCAACCGCTCTGCCGGTACTGGTAATAGTGTTGGGTATAATAGCGGCTTACGCTTTTGCCGGTCTGTACGGCATCGCTATTGCCGCTACGGCCATGTTGTCACTGGCGGGTATTATCATTACCATTGACTCTTATGGTCCTATTACCGACAATGCCGGCGGCATCGCCGAAATGGCGAATCTGCCACAAGAAGTACGCGATGTAACAGATCCGCTTGATGCTGTGGGGAACACAACGAAGGCGGTAACAAAAGGATACGCCATTGCCTCGGCCGGTCTGGCGGCTTTGGTACTTTTTGCCTCTTATGTACAAGAGTTTTTGGAAAGAGGTTTCAATTTACAATTTGATCTATCTGATCCGTTCGTTATTGTCGGCTTGTTCTTGGGTGGTCTATTGCCCTACTGGTTTGGCGCTTTGGCCATGGAAGCGGTCGGTAAATCCGCCGGCAAAGTGGTGGAAGAAGTCAGACGACAGTTTCGGGAAATCGTCGGCATCATGGATGGGACGGCCAAGCCTGACTACAATCGCGCCGTGGATATCGTCACCAAAGAAGCTTTGCGGCAGATGATTGTGCCGGCGTTGATTCCGGTATTGGTGCCGATCTTGGTCGGTTTCATCCTCGGTCCGATCGCTCTCGGTGGATTATTGATGGGTAGCATTGTCACCGGAATTTTCGTAGCCATCTCCATGACATCCGGTGGTGGCGCTTGGGATAACGCCAAGAAATATATCGAAGAAGGCCACCACGGGGGCAA
>JANLIN010000104.1 GCA_024654345.1 Candidatus Komeilibacteria bacterium | reverse complement strand
CAGGGTAGTGAAGCAGAAATTTATCCGCCTTATCGGCGATCACGAAGGCTTCGCCCACACCGATAGTGCCATTACCTTGGCTGATGGTGACCAAATGAGAACTGCCGTCATAAAATCGCCAGTCATCTGACCAAACAAGCTGGCTGTCACCACCGTTATAAATTTCAACCCACTCAAAACCCTCATCCGTTCCGACCACGTCATACATGATTTCGGTAAATATCAATGATTCGGATTGCGCCCGTGTGCTCACAAGGGGTATAAGTAATAACAAACTGATTATAAAATAGTATCTCATACTTGATTGATTAGGGGTGTACCATCCGGGACTCCCCGCAGTGGTCCGCACTTCCACTGCCAGAAGCCCCGGTCTAATACTAACTTTTTAGCGTCTCACTTCGTCCAGCGATATTTCCTCCACGGAAATATCCTCCGTCGCCATCTCTTCCGGCTGTTTCTCTTGCTTCGTCTTGTGACCCAACATTATCAAATCACGCGCTATTATTTCCGTAGTAAAACGTCGCACATTATTCTTGTCCTCCCAGCTTCTGGTAGCCAGACGTCCTTCCAAATAAACCTTACTGCCCTTTTTCAAATAACGATTGATTATACCAGCCAATTTTCCCCAGGCGACAACAGAGTGGAATTCAACCGAATCATTGGTTTGCTGGGTTTTTCGATCCTTCCAGCTATAATTCGTGGCTAACCGAAAAGTTGATAGATCCAGTCCCGATGGCATTTTTCTAGCCACCGGATCGGCCACCAAATTTCCTATTAATTCAACTTTATTTAAATTCATATCACTTTGATTAATGATAAAGTTTGCTGAAAGATATTGCTCGCGAGTCAATATCCTTAGTTGCTGTCTTTTTGAACATCCGTTCCTAAACATCCAATCGGATAAAATAAAAACTTGTCAGTGCGGCAAGTTTTTTGTTTTGGTTAACGTTATTAACCAGCTTCGAGACTTTCCTATACAGCGACGGCTTCGCTTTTATCTACTCTATGTATGTCTTTTATTCGTTATCGGCGACTGCTATTCAGTACCTGTCTCTATTAATTTCAAGATATATTAGCAGACTACGGCTCGAAAGACAACCCTAGTTTTATTGATTTGACAATAATGTAGTTCGTAGAAAATAAAAAAAGCCCTCTAACAATGTTAGAAAGGCTTTTGCGGAACCAATGGACTAATTTCTTGAAACTCCTTAAAATCTGGTTTTCTCCGAAGTTCTACCAGATTTTCAAACTTGGATAATGAAGTCCGCTATGCCAACTAAATCTGGACATACTTTAGAAATTTCCGACAACGGAGACTAGCCTTTTTTTTCTCGCCTCATTGAGGTGCTATTTGGCGGTTAAGTCAATAATTGTCTTCCCAGTCCAAGCAAGGACAAATTTCAATTGAAAGGTTCCTTTATTTTCAGAATACAAAGAACTTGATAAAAGTATATACTCATTAATTGTACTTGTAAACAAGTAATAAAAAGCCCCGCTGTTTTTAACGGGGCAATACTTTAGCCGGTAGTCATGGCGGCTGAGAAATTATCGGTCAGCTTGGTCACCAGCTCATACTTTTCACCCACAAAATTTAAGGGCAGATTTTGACGGAAATTTTCTTTGCTGAGCTCATCCCAGTTATTGTCCCGAAGACGCCAACTGTCATTGTCAATCACATCAGCAATAACCATTTGCAGTCCCGTACTGAACCCAAATTCTATTTTCCAGTCTATCAAGCTGCATCCCAGTCGGGCAAAGGCTTGCTCTACTTCCAGAAAAGCCACACGCGAATAATAACACATAGGTTCTATAAAGCCCTTAAGAAGGGTATGTAAAACAGCGCGAGCTACAACATCCTCGTCCTTTATTAATTCGCGTATCTTATCGGGTTTAAACGCTCCGAATACCTCCAGCGCGTTAACATTTATACCCAACTCTCCCTGGTTGGGTGGTCTTTTTGGATGTCGTAGCGACCAAATCAAACCGTCCGGATTAGCAATAAGGGGATCCTCGACTGTCAAACTATCCGACAAATCAATGGTCTGGTTAC
This sequence comes from Candidatus Komeilibacteria bacterium, assembly GCA_024654345.1. Classification (GTDB taxonomy): domain Bacteria; phylum Patescibacteriota; class Patescibacteriia; order UBA1558; family UBA1558; genus JANLIN01. The sequence goes on along the minus strand of JANLIN010000104.1, from coordinate 150 downwards.
CAGTCACTACTTTATGGTCAGTGGTTTTGAGAAATAATTCCACCGGTAAATTATCAAAGCGATGAGGCGGATTAGAGTCACGGGCATATTCCGGATGTCTTTGCAGATAACTACCCACCGCATAGCGGCGTGTAACTACCTCCAGCGGTA
>JANLIN010000098.1 GCA_024654345.1 Candidatus Komeilibacteria bacterium | reverse complement strand
CCAGGCGCCACCGGCAATACCAGTGTTATCACCATGATTTCCCGTCCAGTCAGGCGCCAATTGGAATTTCCAGTCAGCTAGATGACAGCCAGGATGGCTGTTGACCCAGCGTTGGGCGGTATTAGATGTAATGTTAAAGGCAGGTTCGCCATCGCCCCAGTTTGGCAGATCTGACTCGTTGTCACAGATTACTTTTTGAGCGTTGATGGTGGCTGGAGGAAGAGGGTCGCCTGTCACTTGGACGTTATCAACCCATGCGATGTCGTTTCTATTGTCCGCCTCAATGCGAAAGCGAATAGTGATGTCAGAATCATTAGATGCTTGTTCAAGCGTGCGGTTGATAGCGGTCCAGCCGTCGCTATTGGAGCCTGTTGAGCCTTCAGCGTACCAGGTGCCATTTACATTGTACCAGACGTCAAAAAGCTCATCATCATCGTCGAATCCTTCAATTTTACGATCAAAAAGCAGGTGTATGTTTGTATATCCCGTAGTATTCACTGATGTCCAAACATGCTCGGTATCATCCGACCCGTTGAGTTTGACGGCTTTATCACCATCTTTGGATGCACGAGTTACATCGCCATCTACGTTCCATGGTGCCACGATAGAACTACCGCTCTGCTCGAATTGATCCGAGAAGAGAGTTGCTGCGTTAGCTATTTGTGGCAAAATTACGAAACTTAAGGCCAGCGCAAAAACTCCCACTACGACGATAGGGAGGCTATGCTTGGCTTGAGATAAGATGTTTGACATAGGTTTATATATTCCTATTATTTAGTTAAATTTATTGATTTTTATTGGCATTTTTTACGATATATGAAAAGCTAAGTTAATTTGATTTGTGGGTGCATTATAGTTAAATTTGGGCTGTTTTGTCAATTGGTAAGCTGGGTATAACCTGTGATTTAAAACGGGCTTTTTTCGTAGATATTATCCACAGTATTTGTTTGATTAATGGGGTACCTTAACACGGGCTAATGGCGGTGTCAATGGGCTTGACGGGGTATTAATAAGGGCATTATAATATAATCATCTTCCCCAATTAATTGGGGAGTTTTTTGTTTGTGCGCCGCTCCGGTTGGCCCCACCACCCCTTCACCGAGGCCGGGGTAAAGTCTTATCGAATACACATTTCCCCTCCTTACTAAGGAGGGGAGTAAGGCGCCAGGGATTTCACTAAATGCTTCTTTGGGGTGGTAATTAACGAGTACTATGACTATTATTTATAATAAACATTTATTAAGGAACCGCCGCCGAGAGTTAAGACACTCCTTGCCCCCGGCCGAGGTGTTGTTGTGGCAATATTTAAAAGGCAGACGTGTGGCCGGTTTTAAGTTTCGTCGGCAATACAGCGTTGGAAATTATGTTGTAGATTTTTATTGCCCGAGGTTAAAGTTAGCAATTGAAGTGGACGGGCCATCGCATTACCAATCCGAAAAAGCAATTGCTTATGATAAACAACGACAGAAATTTCTTGAGTCATTCGGCATTAGTTTTATCCGAGTGACTAATCATGACATTTATTCTAATTTATCAGGAGTAATAGATTTTATTTATACTGTGGCCAGTTCAGAATGATAAATTAATAGTAAAAGTGTCACCCTAAGCTTGTTTGGGGGTATATGACAGGAAACCAAAACCCCCCACACCATATAATGGTGTGGGGGGAGAATTTCAGATTTTACTGGCTTATCCCTTTTGTTCTCCGCTGGCGATCGTTAGCTTGACCGCGTAGAGGGAAAAGGCGATAAACAAACCGGCACCGAGCAGGTAAATGAAAGTCATTACCCCGGAGCCAGTTACCGG
>JANLIN010000097.1 GCA_024654345.1 Candidatus Komeilibacteria bacterium | reverse complement strand
AGAGTCATACCCGTATTTTTCCATTTCTTCCTTGATTTCAGCATAGTTTCGTCTCCAGATGTCTTTTACTTTGTTTTCGTCTATTTCCAGCTCCAGTTTATTTTTATAGAAAGCTGTTTGCTCAGTCAGATTTCGTTCAAAATCTATTTCTATTTCATGATCCTCTTGCGTTTCAGGGTTATTCCAGGTGACTTTGGCGATCCGTGAAAAAGACTCTTGGTTAGATTCAGGATTCTTCGCTTCCTCATCCAAACCAAGTGCCTTCCGTTCTTCCGGCGTCAAAGCTCGGACTAGATTTGCGTCGTCTTCTTTTTTGATCGTGAATGGTATGTTTTTATTAATTTCTGACATAAGTTCTGGTTAGGTTATTCGGCGAGGATTAAGTTTTTTGAATTTTTCAATGATATCCTTTCCTAGAATTTGTGGCAATTGGGAAAACGATTGGATCGGGTCGGCCGCATCCTCACTGGCTGATGTTCCACCAATGGTATAACTGCGGATAAAGGCGCCCTTGACTTTCAGGTCCTTATGTTTTTGTTCCGTCTGATCAAAATCATTCGGTTCACCGTCCGAGATTTCCGCCACGTAATGAATCGGTAGTTTACCCTTCGGTACTTTCCTTCTCTTAAGATCATCCAATTCTTTATCCAGAGACTTTTCGATCAATGCCAACGTGGTGTGAGTCGGCGTCCCGCCTTGCGCCAAACGATTGAGAGACGCATAGAGCGCCCACTGCTCTTTTGGCCCCCATTTATCAGTCAGCGGCAATCGGACTTCACCCGTTTGTGATGCCACGGTTACCATGATTTTTATCGGCAGAGAATCAGAATTTTCGCCTTGTTGACGTGAGACGTAGGCACATTGCATCAGACTATCGACAAAAAGCAAAGCTACGTCGCGCTGTACATCCGCTTTTCTTCGGCCACTCGCTGAATCGGCCTCTGTCATAGAACCAGAAAGGTCGAACGAAAAATAGATATTAATCCCGCCAAAATCGGTTTCGATCTTCTCGACTTTTTCTTGCTTCTCAAAGCCTCCCGGATTGAATTCAAAAGAACGGATGTCTATGACCGCGTCCACCGGATCCTCCAAACGATCTCCTTCATCCATCCGGACAGGGCCACGATAATCGGTAGTCTCTATTTTTCTTTCGATAACGATCTTCTTCCATTCATTCATCAGCTGGTCACTGATCTGATGACCGTTTTCATCCTTTATCATCCGTACCCTTTCCAAGGCATTCAAAAATTCTCGCGCTTGAGCGGGGGTGCATTCAGCCATTTCCGCGAATCGCGACTGCTCCAGATCAGATTGGCTCACGCGACGTTTTTCTTTTTTGCCTTGTTTTTCGCGCATTTCTTTGATCTGCTTCTTGATTTCTTCCGCGGAGACCAATTCATCTTCCGACTCTCCAAAATCGCCTTCACCGGTTTCTCCTTCCAAATCTTTTTCCTGTTGTTCCTCATCCACATTCGGATCGCCCTTAGGCGTGGCATCTAGCCTGACGCTTCGCTCGCTCATGTCATCCCAGACTTCCAACCACGCGTGGCCGTTGCCGGAGTGCATGATCGCTTCGCCCTCTTTGTTTTTTTCATTGACCATAAATCCACCGACAAAATTCACATGCTTATCGATTTCCGCCAGAGCCCGCACGGCCAGAGTATTGGCTACGTGACAGTCAGCTTCTTTGCCTCGCCAAACTCGTTTGAAAAATTCCGCCGGCTTGGCAGTATAATTTTTCCAAGCTTCCGGGCTGTTTGAGTACTTCAGATGGTTGCGGATGAACTTGGCGAGTTCCCGCTTTTGTTTCATTTTGGGTAAGCCACTTTTCTTCAGCTCTTCAATTTTTTTCAAAATATCCTTCGGAAGTTCTCCTTCCGTTTCGGCTTCCATCAGTTTTTCAGTCATCTCCAAAACATTCCGCGGGCCTATCTTTATTTGATATTTAAATGTTCCGGCGGCCTTAATATGAAGATACCAGAGACCACTTTGGTTTCTGGATATTTCCACGCTTCCGTCCGGCGCGTCCGTTTGCAGACTCTCGCGGTCCAGCGTCCAATCATACGGTAATGGCAAGGAGAGAGAAGTATTACCAGCTATTTTTCCGCGCAGAATTCGACTTTGCAAGAGTTCGGGAATTTCCGTCGCCGCCTCGTGAAAAATATTTTCTGGTTTTTCCCACTTCAAATTATTCAAGGTGAATTTATTGAAGACCAGCTGTTTGAAGTACCCCCCGAAAAAAGGAGTGACGCGAAATTGCGCCGCCGGCTCCCCTTCACGCTTTTCCGTTCCCGACTCCATGGATGATTGGACGTTTTCAGTTTGTGGAGGAATATCGTCGGGGAGGCTTTCTGCTTCTTTGCCTTTGGTCGGCTGTTTTTCCTGAAACTGGTCCCCTTCCTTCTCTGACAGTTTACTCAGATCTTGCTCGACCAGCCATTCCAAAGCTATTTTTACTTGTGTCTCGTAAATCTTCTTTTTCAAATTCCAGGACACCGAATCATTGGTTAATGTCTCGAAAACATTTAAATAGCCGGCTTGCGTTTCGACTTTCTCCAGCGGCTCTAGAAGATTGATAATTTTGACATCTGTTCCGGCTCGGCCAGTGAATTTCTTGTGCCGTAACGACTCGCTCAAAGTGTTTAAAAATTGATCACTCAAGGGTAATCCAGTCTTACGCGGTGGTACGTCTCTGGCCAGTATGGCGCCCTCTACCAAGCTCCTAACCTCCAACGGCACAACGTTTTTCCAATCCAAATACTGCTCGGCATCTGCCAAGTCTTTGAACTCGAATTTCCTCCTGTCCGGTCCTATTTCTTCAGCTTTTCCCTCAAATCTATTCCCCATAATCACGTATATTATTGCTAATATTATACCATTATTCTGATTTTACTCCCACATTTCCCAATTGTACGAGAATCTTTCATGCTCGTCAGTACCCTGCTTTTCCGCCAACGACTTATTAACAAAAAACGCGCCCCGACTGGAAGGATTGCATGAGTCACAGATCTCTTAATTGAGGAGAGAGTTGCCGTTAAACTTTTATGTAAAACGGTAAAGAATTCTGTAATTCAGCCTTCAGTCTAGGGCGCGATTTCTGCTGTTAACACTGTCTTAACAGCGATTTAATTATAATCCCGCTGTATTTCGTGTCAACCGGTCAGCGTAAGTACCTTTTTTAAAAAAATTACGCCCTCACCGTCATTAGATAAATAAAAAAGGAGCGGTCCTCCTTTTTTTATAATCTTCTTAGCAAATGTAGAAGGGCGATTTTTTTGACTTAAGTCTCTCCACACGGGAAAGAACCAAATCTCGCCCCTCAACATTTGCTAACAACTATGAGTCAATGAACGGAAGAGTTAGGTGTCGCTAACCGCTCGTAATGATCGGCGCGACTTGCCAGACAAGAAATTGACTATCCAGCCGAAGCCGGATGTGACATTCCCGCGTCTGACGAACCGACTAATCAACAGCTTTAAATTTGAATATAACTGTTTGGATTGGTCGGGCAACTCTCCCCCTTCACTGACAGTTCCTAGTATAAATAAGTAAAACGGCCCCCGAGAGAGAGTGCCGTTTTACCTGAGCGACCCCAAAGCGGGTGTCGCGTATTTATAAATCCTCTCCTCAGGATTGTATACTAGCAACTATATTTCAAGGTTAATAGAGCAGTATACACACAAATAGTATATTTGTCAAGCCCAAAACCGAGCCGCTCGCTCACGGCCGCCCTATTTTGTATATAAATCCGCTAACCTTAGCTAAAATATTATCTGTTTCTAGACTTAGCGCTTTATCTGATTTATTTCAAAATGAGTCCGAATCTATAATCCTTATCAACAATCGCCTCCGCCGTCACCCGCTGAGAATTTTTGGCCGTTTGACCAAAATTACCTTGATAGTAAACCACCGTGCTCTCGGGCGGCGGTATAAAACTATAGTTAAATCGCATCGGTTTTTGCCCCGATTGCTTTTCTAAATAGAGACTATAATTAAGCAGTGACTTTTCGTCATCATTGAAAATTTTATCCCAGATGTTGGCGGGAAGCGCTGAATGGAGACGCAGAGGAAGTTTATAGACAAAGGTTAGCTCCTTGGTTTCACCCGCATCTATCAGCAACCATTGCCCAAATACCTGCTTGCCCAGTTGGGTTGTTTCAAAATAGTTATTGAAAGGCTCATTGTATTTCAGTCCGTCCAAAGTCATTAAGTCCTTATCTAGATTACCTTCAGTAACATCTTTAAAGAGTTCGGGAGATGGAGGCGTGGCCCCGTCCAGCGTGACCAATTCGGATCCCTCTGGAACGTAAATACGAATAAAAGCGACATTACGCTGTCGTTCGAATACATCCTCCGGATCACCATGATGAGAGCGCCGAATAGTGGTGGTAGCCAAGAGACTTCCCTCTTGACTAACCCGCACTGTGTAATCCACCGTTTGATCGACGACGGCGTCCGACTTGCCGCCGCCTATATTATGAGTCACCACTTGTAGATAGTCCGAGTCAGAATCCTGCATCTGTCCTGACCATCCCAATCGCCGAGCGGCGGCGGCCGTATCAGCCTGCCGGTGATAGATTTGGATATCGCCACGCTCCAAGTGTTGGCCCAGTACTTGTCCGGTCGATAACAATGTGGTTATATCAAACTCACTGACCGCCGCAATTATTTCTGACAATAAATCACCAATAATTGCTTTTGGTTTATTTTCTTCCACATCATATTCAAATTCAACCGCATGCTGTAAAGATAAGATAACGTTGTCACTGGTCAAATATTTATTTTCGTAGCCCTCCAGATCAATGGGTCCCGTCATATCAAGTAGACTTTCTAGAACTACGCTGTTTATAGCAATCACACCATCCACCGTAGGGCCGCCGCTTTTTTCATAGAACCAACTTAATTTTGCGGCCGAAGTAGGCCAGTCCGGCCACCAATTCGCATCCCAGATCTGCCACCGAGGACTCAGCAACTGCAGCGGATATGGCGGTATAAGATTTTCCTTTAGTTCACCTTTCAAATCGTATGTTCCCCCGCCAGGCACTTCAATATTCTGGATCTCACCCTTATCGATATCAAGCAAGGCAAAGCTACCCAGAAAACCACCCGTAGCTCGTAGCTCATTACTATTTTGGAAAAAAATGAGATAACGCTGTGGCCCTTGACTGCCGACCAAACGCAACAAAAAGTCACTTGTAGCCGACAAGTTTGTTAACTGCTCCCCTAAGCTGTAATTATATTTCTGCCACTGCAATAATGTCTGACGATACTCCACCGGTAGTATATCTGGTTGGATGGCCGCCAACCACGGAGAAATTTCTTGATAAGTAGTACTAACCTTCTCCAGAGTAGCGTTGATATGATTGAGCTTGGCCATAAGAGTCAAATCCTCCTCTTGTTGAAATTTTAAGGGCAGCTCGCTCATCACGGTCATAACCGCAGCCGTTTTCTCAGCAATATCCAAAAGTCTTTTGCCGTCTCGGACTTTATTATTTTCTATTGGCAAGATGGACGCCACCTCCGCCAACCAGTTATTAAATTGACCAATCTCGGCAAAGGCTTGGGTTAAACTCTGTTGCGCGGCCTTGAAATTGTCGTTAGCAGTCTGCCAATCACCCCGCAGAGCGGAGCTGAAGGCATCCTCCCAATAATGAGCCGCCGCCTGACTGATCCCCAAAACCTTTCCCTCCGTGGTCTTGGCAGCGGTATAAAAGTTTACGACCGCCAGTGGACTGATAGCCAGCAAGGCTACCAGCAAAAAAATAGCTAGGTTCCGACCGATGTAGGAAAATTGCCTCAGGGGCAAAGATTCTAAGTTCACAGTCGGTAATGTAAGTCGCGGTCGCGGCACCTTATTCATTACTTCCCCCAACTGTGATCTCCAACCGCTGACTTGTTGCGCCGCCTCATCGGTGATCTGCCAAAAAGTAACGCCCGCCTGCACTACTGATAACTGCCGCGCCGCCTGTCGCCAGCTTACCTGAACGTTTCTAGAACGATGTCGTTTGCTTACCGTCGGTTTCACCTTCAAAGCGGGAGGCGGGTTGATCGGTGCCTTTGGTTGAAGATCGAGGGTATGAGGTGAACGCGGTATTTCCTGACGATTGAGAGGATTCGAATTGGCTGATTCTCTATCTACCAACAATGATAGTTCATACTTTGAATACACCCGCTGTTTTTCCCGTCGCGCGAATTCCTTGGCTAATTCCCCCTCTTGCAAACCAAAATCCTCCAGCCTAAATGTGGATTCATTTCTACTTTCCAATACTTTTTTCTTTCTTGGCATGTAGTGATTATACTAAAATATCTGAGTAACCTAAGTTGAGAGGCTGTCTACTTGGTTGATAGTATGACAATAATTTCTTCCGGCTCTGTCTGACCTGTTTTAAGAACTTTCATTTTAACCGTGGAACCTAAAGGATACTCTTGTAAAACTCTCATCAAGGACACCGATGCGTTCAGCATCTGATCGTCAACCGCCAATATAATATCACCCTTCTGCAGATTGGATTTGGCGGCCGGACTGTTTGCAATCACCGCCTTTTGTGAACCCGGTGCATATATCAAGGCGCCACCGCCTTGTTCTCGCAGCAACTGCGGTGGCAAACCAACCACCTCCGCTAAGTCCAAATAGCTAATACCAAAGCGGTTATAAACCGGCTCCTGGCGATTACTGAGAAAATTGGAAACTGCCAGCTGTAAATAAAACCCCGGTATCCCTAAACTCTCGCCCGCTTCAGCACGTAAAAGACCAACTATATCGCCCTCCGCGGTCGCTATCGGACTACCATTAAATGTCGCCTCAACGACTGATGAAAGTCTCAGCCAAGAATCCAATTTCTCGGTAGAGTGAAAGTAGTCATCCGCCTCTCGCAAAGGTTTGTAGTCCCACTGACTCAAGCGCGTAAAATGCAAAGCCGGTTCATGCGGTTGGAGAGTTTGTCTGACAATCATTAATCCTTGCTGAGCACTGACAGTGCTGGCCGGCTTCAAAACGGCCGGTCGTAGATTTTGACCGGCCACTTTGATGAACACTAAGCCAGTAAAGTCATCCGCAATAATTTGTTCCACCGCCAATCCCTGCCGGTCAGTCGTGATAACCAAATAATCCGCTTCCACATCCTTTATTACGCCATCATGGGAGATTATCCAACCGTCACTGGTTATAATTATTCCTTGCCCGGCTAAGTCTTTATCCGTCAAAACTCCCTGTAGCGGCTGTTCTGAATTACGAGGACGAGATCGATAAATCGCCACTGTCTGGGCGGAGAGATTATTCAATGTAAGCTGATCGAAACTTTCCCGAAGCTTGTTTTGTTCTTTACCTAAATCAATAATATTTACACCATCAGTCGGCTCATTGACTACCGGCGCGTTGCTCAGCAGCCACGTCGGTTGCCAGATAGTTTGTAGCCAGCCACCTAAGTATCCGCCGACCACGCCCAGTACCAGCGCTATGATAATAACCGCCACCCAATTGAGAGCACGAGTCGGTACTCGCATCACCTCGCCTTGCCCGTAAATATCTTGAATAGTTTCTGCTCGCTGATTGGTCGTTGAACTATTTTTTTTGTCCTTCAATTTAGCCATACAGTTTAAAGTTATTCTTTTTAAAAATAAATTCAATCAATACAAGTTCGTTCAAGGCTATGATCATAGCTTTCAGATATATATCTATAGGCAAATAATACAAAATAAGAAATAATTCCGCCGTTGTCAGGACGGCTACCAAACCCCAACCCCTCAGCCATACCTGTTGTTGCGAGTCCTGCTGTGTTAATAATATTAACAAGAGAAGTACAATCACGAGAGATAATGTCAAAGGTAATGACCAGGTTAAAAAAAGGATGAAATTATAAGCCGCGCTGACAATAAAAAAACTAACTACGATAAAATACATCAGCCTTGCTTCCGGAGAATTGCCCATTGAGCGTATCAAAGCGGGATGAAACCGACTAAAAGACTCCCTTAACAAGCCATACAGCAGGAAGCTAAAGACTACCACGATGGCGAAGTATTCCCATCCAAAGGGCATAAAAACCAGGAAAGAATAGCTGACGCCAATCAGTATCCAGATACTTAGTAGTTCTTTCAACAGCAACCACCAGCCACTAGTTGTGGTAGATAGTAACGTTCTTTTGGCCATCAGCCAGACCTGTACCAAGATCAATCCCACCACCACCAAAATAGAGATAAATATGTAGCTGGGCTGCAACTGCAATACTAAGACACTTACTAGGTAAATGACGGGTATAAAAAAATTGAGAAGCCGACCGATAAGAATCATTGGGTGGCACCAATCAAAAAATTAAGCGGTTCTTTCAACCATTGAGCCTCAGCAATCAATGACTCATACATGGATCTGGCTCTTAACATATTTCCTTCGACCTGATTATCCAGGGCAAGAACGAGCTGTAAATGAAAACCCTGCCATTGTTTAGGAACAAAGGTGATTTCCAACAGGCGCTCTCTTATCTGCCGAACTCCTTCATCCACCGCTACCGATTGCTGTAAAATCTGCTGACGCCAATTATGTAAAATAGCAACTACTTCCGATTGATATTTTTGACTCAGTTCTTCAGTAGTTAATTCATCAGCCATATCGTCATTCTGAGAAAGAGGCGGATTATTTTCTATCTGAGTAATATCCTCAACAGACAAATCAGATGCATTCATTTCTCCAAGCATCACCCACGCTAAGGTGCCTACCAATAACAATCCAATTAGAAAAAAAGTTAATTTAGTTTTACGCATATTTTACAGAGAAAAATTATCGACTTTTAGTCGCAACCATTCATCCCCTTGCCAGCGGTATATATCCAAACGATGAGTTATTTCCGAGTCGTCATAGACATAATCCACCTGCACGTCGCTCCCGATACGATTGCTGTAAGACGTTTTGCGGTCGATGACGCGGGGCCGAGAGACAAATTCTAGCTTCATTTTGCCCATGGGTCCGTCAAAAATCATTTCCTCCACTGTTTCGCGTCGTCCTTCATCTTCGCGTATTTCTTCACTAGTGACCCCAAATTTTTCCTTAACTTTCAGCTTTATGTCTTTCCATTTGTCGATATCCATAATTCTGTAAGCTTACTTCTAAAGTGGTCTTTATTATAACATTTTTGGAACTTTTCACAAAGAGCGTAAATAAAAAAAGAGCGCCGCTTAGCAGTCGCTCTTATAATTTATTTTTCTAACATTTACCGCCGGTAGTTGTCCCGACGAACCGATATAAATTGAGAATCCCCGCGGCGGATCCTCATCGATAATTCCCGGCAAGTCCGACGACCTGATCATTGTGTCGTCGTAACTGTTCATCATTCGGATGATTGAGCCCGGAAAATGGTAATCCAGCCATTCTCCCATCCTAAATAAAACCAAATTGCCATCGTCTCGTAAATCATTCTTTATGATTTCGCTATTCCCCTGCAATTCGACTCTTACGACTATTGGACTGCCACTGAAATTGGTAGTGATAAACTTCAGGAATACGCAGGTTTGCTCTGCTATCTCTATGTCCGCAATAAGGGGTTCTATTTCCGGTAAAGCTACTTGGACCAAGTAACTTTGTCTCCCTCAAATTTTTCCCCCGTAACCTCAAAGAATACTTCAGAAAATTCTGAATAAATTTCCTGGGCTCCCTCCACTATTTTTTTTCTCAAGCACCTAGATATAGGATCTGTAGGAGAAAACTCCACTCCCTTAGCCAACACAACTGGATTATTGACTAACCGAACTTCAGAGTGCTCAAAGATTATCTGAGGGAATCCACCATGTTTTGTTATAGCGGCTAACGAATGTTTACCTGTTGAGTCCACCCTATAAAATCGGTAGACTGGATTAGCTGCCGGTAAAACGGTTTGGATTATGAAATAGGTACCGTTTGCGTCAGCCTCACTTTCTAGAGTTACGTGCTGCTTATTTGAGCCGCAGCCAACAAGTATTGATAGCACCAGAAACAATATAGTGCTTTTCATTTTAACCTCTTTTTTTATGAAATATATTAAAGATCAATGATGTAATATACACAATATCTGGTTATTTGTCAAGCAGAAACCCAGGCGCTCGCGAGCGGCTGGGTTATTACTTATATTTATTCGCTAACATTAGATATAATATCTATGATTTCGATGACGTAAGCTTCACAGATACTTCTTCCCCTTCAACTCCGGTGGTAAATACTCCTGCTCCTCCGCATAATCAAAATCCGGTGAGTACTTATAATCCTTGCCATAGCCAATATTATTCATTAATTTCGTCGGCGCATTCCGTAAATGAAGGGGCACGGGCTGATTTAAGGTTTTTTGCACATCCTTTTTTACCTCACCATAGGCTTTGTACAGCTGATTACTTTTCTTGCACTTCGCTAAGTAAACAACTGCTTGCGCGAGAGCCAATTCGCACTCTGGCATACCAATAAAGTGGCAGGCTTGATAGGCGGCCACGCACTGTTCCAAGGCCTGAGAATTGGCCAAGCCCACATCCTCCGAGGCAAACCTAATCAAACGTCGCGCCACATAAAGTGGCTTCTCTCCCGCCTCCAACATGCGTCCCAACCAATACAACGCCGCGTCCGCATCACTGCCACGCAAACTCTTATGCAAAGCGGAAATGATATTATAATGCTCCTCCCCGGTTTTATCGTAATATAGATTTCCTTGCTGCAAGGCTTCGAGTAGTAATTCTCGAGTTAGAGTCAAGGTGCCTTCGTCGGGTGAGAAGGAGTTTACTGCCAGCTCCAGCGTATTGAGAGCCGTCCGTGCGTCACCGTTGGCCATCTGTGCCAGCCACTCTTTATCCGCCTCCTTCAGTTCAACGGATAGTTTCCCCAGCCCTTTCTCCTGATCAGTCAGCGCCCGACTAATGATTTGGCTGATATCGACCGGTGTCAACGCCTGCAAAACAAAAACACGACTACGAGACAAAAGCGCCGATATGATTTCAAACGAGGGATTTTCGGTGGTAGCACCGATGAGGATCACCGTCCCTTTTTCGACGTGCGGCAAAAGCGCATCCTGTTGCGCCTTATTCCAACGGTGTATTTCATCAATAAATAAAAGTGTTTTTTTGTCTTCCTGATTTACCCACGCGGCCGCCACGATCTTTTTTAAATCCGCAATGCCGGTGGTGACCGCCGATAGAGTTTGAAATTCAGCCTCTAGCTCAGACGCTATTATATGAGCCAAGGTGGTTTTACCGGAACCGGGCGGTCCCCAAAGTATCAGTGACGGCAATTTTTTCTGCGCCAAACTACGTCGGAGAACACTCTGTTCACCCACGATTTTTTCTTGCCCGACAAACTCATCCCATGTGGTCGGGCGTAGTCTATCTGCCAAAGGTGATTGGTTCATAGACAGGTAATAATCCGAATACTAAGAAAAATTCGGTAGCGCATCATCCGTTATCTTCTTTTGGTTAACATCATTTCCAAATACCTATTGTTTTCAATATCATTCAGCGACAGCCCCAGCTCCAGGGCGGCTTTTTTGATCTCTTTTACGGCTCTAGTTTTATTTTTTGCATTCATGATTTCTATTTCGACAAAAGTCCCCAGGCCTTTCACTTCATCAAGATCAACGTTCATTTCTCTATGTTCGTAAACGGTCCTCACCTTATCCACCCTCGCCTCTTCTCTGAATTTGAATTGCCGTAAAATCAAATCCATCATATCACCATCCGAAATGGTCACTTCAGTTTCCTCTCCCCCATACAGACCGACCGGCTGATGATATTCAAAAGAGGCGGTGCCGGTAGTCATATTCTTTCTTATCCGCAGACGAGGATTACGACCGATGAATTTCTTGCCGGGCGGAGAATAATATAAGTCCAACAAGTGTTTCTTTTCCCGCAGGGTAATACCAAGTTTTTTCAAACGCCGCAAAAATCGGGGTTTATTACGAACGCGGAATTTTATTTCAATTTCATGATTCATGGTTCCGATTAAAAGCTGGCAAATTTGGGTTGCCTAAATAGATAATGATTACAGAGTTATTATGGCATGAATAAGACCGATAAGTAAAACCGCCACACCAGGCACTATTATCCACCAGTTTTTGGTGATCCGATATTCCGGCGAACGTAATCTTTGTTTAACGCGAACAAAAGTCAGGATAATTATCAAACACAGCGCACCACCGGCCACGGCTCCGATCAGACTGACAATCATACTAAAACTCTGCACCCCGAGAACAAAGAGTATCAAAGGTACAACCAAAGTAAGGATCCAAGCCATGGTATGATGTATCTTCAAGTCTTGTTGGTAAGTTTTGAGTAGCGCCATACCCAATGTCAGAAAACTGGTAGCCATGGTAATGAAAGCAAATACGTTACCGAAAATTATCATACTCGGTCCGACCATATGCCCCAGACCGATAGTAGCTACTTCCGTCGTCGCCAGACCGGAGACGCCGACCACAATCAAAGCAAATATTATATAAAGTAAAATCGGTAGTGCCGTGCCGATTATCAGACAACGGCGCATGAGTCTCTCCCTCCCCAAAAGGACTTCCCGTACCTGGGGAATTGATGAAAATCCCATACTGGCAAATATAATGGCACCATATGGAACGAGTAAACTTGTCCAACTGAAGACATTGAGATTGATCGTTTGAATGTGAGCGCGCGTTATAATATAAACAGCGGCGACAATAGCGAAAATAACCAAAGTGAGCAGCAGCTCCAGCCTCTTAACGATATTCAAACCAAAATACAGTAAACCGCCGCTTATCCCTAGGAATAATAAACTATTCACATATGGCCGGCCGCCAAATAAGTCGGTCAACACGTATCCTTCCCCAATGACATAGGCCAGCAGCGACCCATAGAGCGCCAGCACCTGCAGTATCAGAGTGGTCCACATTGCTCTCCGACCAAGGTAAGAGGCCACATAACCGGGCAGCTGATTGATACCGCGCGAACTCAGAGATATTTCCCCCAACATCAGGTTTATCAAGAGCATCACCGCCGCTACCACTACGATCACTACCAGCCCAGTCAGAAAACCGGCCTGTGCTATTACGTAAGGCAAAGCCAAAATACCGGCACCGACTGTCGTCCCCACGATGATCGCTACCGCTTCAATGGCGAAAATTTTATCTTTCATTTAAAGTTTAACTTTACAAGTGGCAGGGTCAACTATTTTTATACTGTTCAAATACAATGACCATAGGACTATGACAATAGCCAGTATCTGAAACTCACTACCGTTCAAAGGTAACCAACCCATAATAGCGGCCGACAAAGAAAAACTGAAGACACTGGTGAGTATGACCGAACCACAAGCACCGCAACCGATCCCCACCACCGCTGAAAGGACACTGGCCACTCCTGTCCCGGCCGCGCGCAGGTCTCTGATTCGTCGTCTAAGATAATAAATCATAAGAGCCGAATTGGCAGCCAAGAGGAGCACTAGGACAATGATAATAATAAAGGCAGTTCCATTGATATATGATTGTTGCCAGTTTAAAAGTGAGCTGGCTATGATCTCTGCTTTGACCACCGCCGTCAGAGCTTCAACCCGCAGGATATCTCTGACGAAAAGGAAATTGTGGATATAGGTAAAAAGGAAATAAAAAAAGAGAGCGAAGGTAATGGCCATCATTACGTACGATCGATGGCTGAATACCGCCCGTAGAGCAGTAAACACTACCCTCACCCTCTTCGTCATATTACTGTGTCAGTGAGTCAACCAGAGACTTCATCTGGGTCAAGGAGGCGGCTCCGGAAACCGGAATCTGCTGATCACCAGATATTACCACTGAATAAGGTGTACCGCGTCCACCAGCGTCAATAGCCTGTTGCGTGTGGTTGCTAACTTTGGCGGCAAATTTACCGGAGCTCAGGCAATCATTAAATTCTTCAACATCCAGTCCCACTTGCTGGGCCATGACCGGCAACTGCGCCGCGTCTAGACCATTGTTGGACGGTGTTGTTTGATAGAGTAAATCAGTATATGCCCAGAATTTTTCATTACCACCTTGATCACCGGCGCATTCCAAAGCCTCCGCTTCTTTGGGAGCCTTCGGATGCAGAGAGGTTAAGGGAAAATGACGGTACACCCAGTTAACTTTGCCATCATAATCGACTAATAACTGATTCATCGTGTCATGGAAACGCTGACAGAATGGGCATTCGGTATCAGAAAATTCAACCACCGTAACGGGGGCTTTTTGATCACCTTTTATCCAATCTTCATCCGTGACCGGCTGTAAAACGATCTCTTCGGCGCCATTATCGGCCGGCGGTGCCGTATTTGTCGGAACGTTCGCTCCCACATTTGCCTTCTTTCCCGTCGCTATGCCGCCGTCACCCAGCATTATAATCAACAGTATGAAAAAACCGATAATAAACATAAGTCCAACGCCACCAGCGGCGCCGAGCCCAAAGGCCATGCGCGGTGACAGACCGTCCAATGAATTTTTATCCTTGTTTAGCATTATTTTATTTTAATTATTAACTTCAATTATCAGTAAAATTATAGCATAGAATCCACTCTGCACAAAATTCAGAATTCGTTATTCGGTGTCGTTCGGATAGCGGTGTCGGCGCCCGCATGAATGCATGCTGTTGACCCAAAAAAGGGGCGGGCTGCGCCACCGTCACCGAATTCATGGTTTCGGTGCGTGGCCCGCTAAAAACCACGTCACCTTTTCACTTACACACTTCCTCGCGTCCGCCGATATTGTCAATATTGACAGTCCGACACTGGCGTCATAATATATCAGTAATACAAACAGGAGGTAAAATGAAACTTTACAAATGGAACGGTCCGGAAGAGCCCTTGAGTGACAACTACAGTGTCAGTTATCTTCACATAAACTGGTGGAGAGCTGTAGAAACTTTGTCCGCTCGAGGTATAGTACGAATTATTCACTACCGTCAGCCGCTCAGAGCCTTTCATATCGGCTGGAATCTTGAAGCCTTTAGATCCGAAGTCAAAGGGTGGAATGTCACGGTGGAGTTGAATAAGGTAGCCGAACGAAAGATGAACTCAGCTAATGCCCAAATAGAACTGATGCTCATGATCATTCATCATGTGTTGGATTTTATTGAAGGTACAGCGGAAGAGCTTGCCCACGTCAATG
>JANLIN010000073.1 GCA_024654345.1 Candidatus Komeilibacteria bacterium | reverse complement strand
CATGATTGTACCGGCTCTAGAGAGAATGTCCAAAGAGGGTGAACAGGGCCGTCAGAAAATCAACAACTATACCCGTTGGTTGACCATTCCTCTCGCGGTTTTGCAGGGCTATGGTTTTATGACTCTTTTGCAGCGTCAAGCCGGGGTGAGTATATTCACTGATTTCGGACCGCTGGAGATGATACGATCTATAATCACGGTGACGGCCGGAACTATCTTCTTGATGTGGATTGGGGAACTGATTTCGGAACGAAAAGTCGGCAATGGTATTTCATTGCTGATTTTTGCCGGTATCCTTTCGGCGGTACCAGCCACTTTGCAACAGACGATCGCAGTCTTTGATCCGTCGCAAGTATTCAATCTACTACTCTTTTTGGCGATCGCCATTGTTACTATTTTGGTGATTGTGACTATTACGGAGGCGCAGAGAAATGTGCCGGTTAATTATGCTCGCCAGATCCGCGGTCATCGTGTCTATGGTGGATCCAGCTCTCATTTGCCTTTGCGGGTCAACATGGCCGGCGTTATTCCGATCATCTTTGCTATTTCATTGGTTCTATTTCCCCCGATGGTGGCTCAATTTTTTGTGCGCGCTCAGTCAGTATTTATTTCCAACGCCGCCCAGTATGTCATTGATCTCTTTCAGAATCAGCTATTTTACGGAATTATCTATTTTGTGTTAGTGGTGGCTTTTACCTATTTTTATACCTTTATCGTTTTTCATCCGCAACAGTTAGCGGAAAACTTGCAAAAGCAGGGAGCTTTTATTCCCGGTATTCGTCCCGGCCGACACACGGAGGGTTATATTAAGAATGTGGTCAATCGTATTACATTGGCGGGAGCTATGTTTTTGGGTGTCGTCGCTGTTTTGCCGATAGCTATGCAACCTTTGACCGGCCTGCAAACGCTGACAGTGGGCGGTACCAGCTTGTTGATCGTAGTGGCGGTGGTGATCGAATCCATGAAGCAGATCGAGTCTCAGCTGGTCATGCGTGACTATGAAGGCTTTTAAAGAGTGGCTGTAATTTTGAAAATAGTCTGTATTATCTGTTTACCAGTCTGTCAAGCTGGTTTTTTTATTTGCTGACGAGGCTTTATTAGGTTAGAATAAAGTAGTCTTAATCAATAACTTATGAAGCATGAATAGAATAGTGCTATTGGGCCCGCCCGGCTCCGGGAAGGGGACACAAGCCGAATATTTGGCAGCCGCTTTGAAAATCCCTGCAATCTCTACCGGGGAAATATTTCGCCGTGAAATGAAACAGAATACACCTTTGGGACAGGAAATATCGGCTGATATGAAGGCCGGTCGCTTGGTGTCGGATGATATCGTTGATAAGGTCGTGAAGGAGCGTTTATCCCAGCCCGATATCAAAGATGGATTTGTGTTGGACGGGTATCCTCGGACATTGCACCAAGCTGTTTATCTGGATGAAATCAATACCGTTGACTACGCCGTCAATATACAAGTGCGAGACACGGTGGTGATGGATAGGATAAAATCTCGAAGACACTGTGCTGTTTGTGGCGCAAATTTTAATCTTTTAACAAAGCCGCCCCGTCAAATAGATAAGTGTGATAGCTGTGGCGGTCGTCTGGAAGTGCGAGCGGATTCTCAGCCGGCGGTGATTGCCGAGCGCTTGGCCACTTATCATTTTAACAACGATCCAATCCTAAATTATTATCAACAGCATAACAAACTGATTGAAATTGACGGTGAGCCGGATATTGACCAGGTTTGGCAGGCGGTTCGTAATAGATTACAAGTATGACACTGATAAAAACCGACAATGAAATAGCGAAATTGAGAGAACAAGGTAAAGTGCTGGGGACAATTTTGCAGCAGGTAGCGGCGCGGGTCCGTCCGGGGATCACCACCGCCGAACTGAATGAACAGGTGGAGAAACTGATTGTCGCGGCCGGTGGCCGGCCGGCTTTCAAAGGCTATGGCTCGCCGGTGCCCTTTCCCGCCGGTTTGTGTGCCTCGGTCAACGAGGAAATAGTTCATGGAATCCCTGGGAAAAGAGCCCTGGTAAGAGGAGATATCATTAGTTTGGACATCGGTATGGAGAAAGATGGCCTGTATACCGATACGGCTATCACCGTACCGGTGGGTGAGGTCACTATTGCGACACAACGTTTGCTGAATATCACCGCTGAGGCTTTGACGGCCGGCATCGCCGCTTGTGTGGCGGGTAATACTATCGGTGATATTGGCGCGGCTGTACAGGCGATCGTGAAAAGAGACAAAATGTCGGTGGTGCGTGATCTGGTTGGTCACGGTGTTGGCCACGCGGTGCATGAAGAACCATCGGTACCGAATCAAGGTCGGTCCGGACAGGGGATGTTACTGGAGCCGGGGATGGTACTGGCCGTGGAGCCGATGGTAGCGCTTGGTAGAGGCGAAATCGACTACTTAGACGATGACTGGACCATTGTGACGGCCGATGGCAGCTTATCGGCCCATTTTGAGCATACTATAGCCATAACCAATGGCCAGCCTATCATTATTACCGCGCCATGAAATACCTCGGTGTAGATTACGGACTTAGTAAAATAGGCATGGCGCTAGCAGATGATGATTTACGACTGGCGGTGCCGTTACAGATAATACACGAGACCGAGCGCGCAAAGCAGTTGGAAAAAGTGTTAACGGTTGTGCAGACGGAGGAGGTAGATCGGATTATTGTCGGACGGCCCTATGACTCGCAGGGCAAGACCACGTCGCAAACAGCCATCACTGACAAATTTATTGCGGCGCTAAAAAAACAGTCGGTGCCGGTGATCCTGCTTGATGAACGGTTCACCACGGCGGTGGCCAAAAGACAGGTCGAGAGGGGGAGAGATGACGACGCGATCGCGGCGATGCATATTTTACAGAATTATCTAGATCAAATGGATTTATGACCACTGATATAAACAGTCTTTGGTGGTATTTATTGCCGGTATTGGTAAGTTTTGCGTTAGCTGTCTTTTTTAGTCGGTTGGTGCGTAGATTCGCGCGTCGACACAATATAGTTGACCAACCCGGGCCTCGAAAAGTTCACAGCTCACCGACACCTTTGTTGGGTGGGGCGGCGATATATATGGCCTGGGTTTTGACGCTGTTGGTATTCTGGCCATACTTATTTGATGGAGTGATAAGTGCCAAGCACGTCATTGGGCTTCTGATTGGCGGGGGGATCCTGATTGTGGGTGGCTATTTTGACGATCGGTATAATTTACCCCCCAAATACCAGGTAGCCTTTCCTGTATTGGCGGCGATCACCATAATAATAAGTGGCATTGGTATTACCTTTATCACCAATCCATTAGGCGGCTATATTCATTTTGACCAGGTGAAGTGGTTGCTCTTTTGGTGGCAGGGAACGCCCTATTATTTTACATTATTTACCGACTTTTTTACCTTATTGTGGATTTTGGGCATGGTTTATGTCACAAAATTATTAGATGGTCTCGATGGATTGGCGACCGGGGTCGGTGTTATTGGTAGTATAATTATATTTATTGTTTCCCTTTTTTGGGATGTGGCTCAGTCTGGAACATCCATCTTGAGTTTGGCCTTCGGTGGTGCCGCTTTGGGTTTTTTGGTATGGAATTGGCACCCGGCCAAGATATTTCTGGGTGAAGGCGGTAGTACATTAATTGGTTTTGTCCTGGGAGTATTATCAATAATTAGTGGCGGTAAGATAGCGACGGCTTTATTGATCATGGGCATCCCCATTCTGGATGTTGCCTGGGTAATAGGACGTCGCCTGTTTTTTGAACGGAAGTCGATTGCGGCCGCGGATGCCAAGCATATTCATCACCGTCTTCTGCAGTCCGGCTTTTCCCATCGCGGAGCGGTTATTTTCTTGTATGTTATTACCGCTCTTTTTGGCTCTATTGCCATTTTTTCTCAGACGGAGGGGAAGATTATGGCGCTGGTGATCCTTTCCGTTTTTATGGTGGGACTGGCTGTATGGCTGATCAAGCGCCACCCCGTGGCGGGATCATGAAAGCTAATTATTAGCTAAACCTTTAATGACTATGGAAAAGAAAGTGCAAATAAAGACCGCTGATAATTACATTATTTACGGTACTCTGAATGCGTTACCTGAAAATAATGACGCATTAATAATATTTGTCCACGGCTTATCAGGCAATCAAAACGAGCATCACTATTTCAACGCTGTTCCTTTTTTCAATAGTGCCGGTTTTAATGTGTTTAGATTTGACTTCTATTCGCGCGCAGATGACTCAAGGCCTTTGAGTGAAAGCTCTATCACGACTCATGTGACGGATTTGCAGCTCGTGTTTGATCATTTCAGGGGTCAGTATAAGAAATTTATAGTTATCGGACACAGTCTTGGCTGTTTGGTGATATTGAGAGCTGACTTGTCAGCGGTGGCAAAAATAGTCTTTTGGGATCCCACCACCGGCTTTGACAATATATCTGATAAGAAAGCCGAGTTCAATCCGAATCTAGATAGATATATTTTGCATTGGGGTAAGGATATACTTGTAGGTAAGCAGCTAATTGAGGAATGGAAGTCTATCGATTTAAATTTGATGGTCAAAAATGTGACCGTCCCCTGCAAATTCATTTTCGCGGGCGTGTACAATAAGCATCTTTTGTGGAAGCCCTATCTGAAAAAGATAAAGGTAGAATTTGCCTCAGTCATCATAGAGGGCGCGTCCCACGGATTTGTTGAAGTAGGCACAGAAAAAAAATTATTTGAGGAAACATTGGATTGGATAAAATTAGGAGCTTGATGTGAGATTTTAGCGACCAGACGGCTAGACGGCTCTGGTTCGAAAATGCGCCTTTTTTGGGCCAAAAATGAACAAAACAGGGGTCGAATCTCTAATTAGAGATTCGACCCCTGTTTGGCCGCCATCCGTTGTCTTGACATCACCCCCTATTTGTCGTAACATACTACTGTTTTAAATTATTTTAACGTATTAATCGTATGTCAATCGCAGTCATTAAAACCGGGGGTAAACAGTATCTGGTGAAGCCGGGAGACAAAGTCAAAGTTGAAAAGCTGGTAGCCGAGGAAGGGAAGAGTTTCGAGTTTGAGCAAGTTCTTCTGAGAGCCGATGAGAAAGGCAAAAAAGTGGAATTAGGTTTTCCTATTCTAGAAAAAAAATTAAACGCCACTCCTTTGCGCACGGCCAGGGGAAAGAAAATCACGGTTATAAAGTATAAAAATAAAATCCGTTATCGTCGCAAGACTGGTCACCGACAGACATTTACGGAGCTGGAAATAGGAGCTTTCTAAAATAACTAAGTAAAAACCCCCTCAGACTTTAAGTCGGGGGTTTTATTGATCCTTGTTTTTTATATGTGTGAGGCAATCCAGTTGAGCCCGCCGATCAAAAGTATAGTTACGATTATAAAGAAAAGACAGGTCATCATAAGCTTGCC
>JANLIN010000062.1 GCA_024654345.1 Candidatus Komeilibacteria bacterium | reverse complement strand
CGAAAAGAAGCTCAAAGTAATGGACGAAAAGGCATTCGCGGACGCGGCGGAAACGAAACTGCCAATAATGGTGTTCAAATTTATACCGGGCAATCTAAGTAGGGCGGTGAAAGGCGAAAATATCGGCACCGTTATTAACTAAATTGCCAGGCTGGTAAGGAGCCCGAGCTTCTCTATAGGAGCCCGGGCTCTTATGTCAACTTTGTTAATTTCACAAAAAAATACTATAATAACAGCAGTTTTCAATATTAAATCATAACTATGGCGAAGAAAAAAATTAAACTAGCAATAAACGGTTTTGGACGGATCGGCCGAGCCGCTTTTAAAGTTGCGTTGGAACACAAAAACATTGAAGTGGTGGCCATCAACGATTTGACTGACGCTGGAACATTGGCGTATCTGTTAAAAAATGACACTGCATACGGACGTTATGATGCTGAAATAAAGCATGCTGACGGCTATATACAGGTCAACAGAAATAAATATGCAATTTTAGGCGTACCTGATCCGGCCAAGATTCCGTGGCGCCGCTACAATCCGGATGTGGTACTGGAGTGTACGGGACGATTTCGGACAGAAGTAATGGCGGCGGCACATCTCAAAGGCGGCGCCAAGAAAGTTATTATTTCCGCTCCCGCCAAAGGCGGCAACGTTGGCACCTTTGTGCTGGGGGTCAATGATGATAATTACCAGAAAGAAAGGGTTATTAACAATGCTTCTTGCACAACCAATTGCGTGGCGCCCATAGCTCAGGTTATTCACCAGGCGTTTGGGGTGACAAAGGCGGCCTTAACAACGATACACTCTTATACGGCCGATCAACTATTGCAGGACGGACCGCATAAGGATTTACGACGGGGGCGGGCGGCCGCGCAAAATATAGTACCTACCAGTACGGGGGCGGCCAAGGCCACGACGGAAACTATCCCGGAATTAAAAGGACTATTTGATGGTATCGCAATGCGTGTCCCGACAATAGTGGGCTCATTATCGGACTTCACTTTCTTACTGGCACAAAATGTGACGGTGGAGCAGGTGAATAAGGTTTTAGAAAAAGCTAGTAGTACGAAAAAGTTCAAAGGGATAATTAAAGTATCGCGAGAGCCCCTGGTATCATCTGATATTATTGGCGAATCAGCGTCTTGCGTGGTAGACTTAACCTTCACGCAAGTTATTGATGGCAATTTGGTCAAAGTGATTGCTTGGTATGACAATGAGTGGGGATACGCCAATAGATTGGTGGAAATGGCACAGCGCGTTGCCCAGTAAAATTAATCAAACTTGATTTTTAGAAGTGTCAGAACTGAAGAATAAAGTCTTAATAATTACGGGAGGGGCCGGTTTTATCGGGCTCAATTTTTTGTTGGCTGAAGAGATGCCTTCATTAGCCTCTAGGTATCAGCGGGTCATCGCTATCGACAAATTGGGCTATGCCGCCAAGTACAATCAAGTTATCTACAGCGATGCTTGTCAGCGGATGAATATAGAAATGATCAATAAAAATATTATCGCTCTTACAGACATCGATTTACAACTGACAGCTGAAGATGAGATTGATATTGTGGATTTTGCCAGCGAGTCTCACGTCGATAATTCCATTGCCAGACCCTATGATATTTATAATGAAAACGCTCTCTTGCCTTCGGCGCTACTGGCGGCCATCGGTAGCTGGCAGAATATTAAACGTTACTATCATATTTCCACGGATGAGGTGTATGGCGATTTACCCTTGAATGCGGCCGAATTCGAATGGTTTGATGTGAATACTTCTCTCAATCCGCAGAATCCTTATTCGGCCAGCAAAGCCGCTCAGGATCATTTTCTACTGGCCATGAAACACACCTTTGGTTTGCCGGTCAGTATCATTCGCATGGCCAATCAATTCGGCCCCTATCAGCATCCGGAAAAAATGATACCGGCTAGCCTGCAAAGAGTTTGGCAGCAGCAGCCAGTGAAAATATATGGCCAAGGTCAGAACAAGAGGCAATGGACACCGGTCAAAGCTACTGTAAAATTGATTCTGCAGTGGGTGATCGCGGGAGAAGAGTTTGATATTAAATTGATCGCCGATCAACGAGGTTTATTGAGTAATAATGAGCTAATGCAAAGGTTGCAGGAACTACTGCAGAAGAAATTCAGCCTGTCTATGGGCAAAGAGTATGTTACCGATCGACTGGGACACGATTTGATGTACGCCCTCAGGACCGAGTCGGATATTGATCAGGCTTTTGCCTCTCAGGCTTGGGATCTGTATCTGGGTGAAACGATAGATTTTTACTGGCAAAATAAAGACTCTTATAATATTTAAAAATGCCAACGATAGCGCACAATGAAATACACTCTTGGTGGGACGGGAAAGTCATAATCGACGAGATCAAAACCTTCAGTGATGACCGCGGGCTTGTCTGTGAACTGTGGCGGAGTGATGATATGGGACGGATGGTGGAGCAGTCTGACTTACGACCGCAAATGGCTTACTGGTCATTAACCAAACCACTGGTTATGCGTGGCCCGCACGCGCACGAGTCCCAAACCGACTGGTTCGTATGCTGGCAGTCTCGTATGGTCTATCAATTCTACAACCCGGAAACCGATGAAATGAAATATTTTATCTCGACGGCGGATAAGGTTTATCGTATCAAGGTGGCACCGCCTATTATCCACTCTTATCGGAACACAGAATTACGTATTGTCATGACCGGAAATTTTCCCACGGCGCTGTATGCCGGTCAGGAGAAAAAAGAGGCCGTGGATGAGATTCGGCATGAGGATAAGCTAGATCATAACAATGTCTATGTTATTCTAGGGAGCGAGGGTCGTTTGGGAAGAGCACTGACTGCTAGTTTTTATCACCATATGGCGATGCATGCCTACGATGTCATTCCCTTATCGATGATGATAGAGCCGTCTGATTTTGATCAATTGGAAGAGATTTTTAGGGCTGTGGATAGAGTGGTAGGCGGTCGTAAAGTAAGATTTATAAATGCCGCCGCCTTAGCAAATGTGCAGACGGCGCAAGCCGGTACGGAGTTATTATGGGTAAATTCAAGACTGCCGTTGGAACTAGCTAAGCGCTGTGCCGCGCGGGGTTGGCGATTTATGCAGTTCAGTACAGACTACATTTATCAGCAGGATGGTAAATTGAGCGCTTATACTTTGTCAAAGCAGGAAATGGAGGCTGATTTCAACGAAGTTGATAATAGTGTCAGAGCCGTCTCCACTATCATCCGTTTATCCAATTTATTTTCCACCGACCCCAAAGACAAGCATCATTTACCCGGAAAACTGAAGGAACAGATTACTGCCGGCCAAACTTTAAAAATTATACCTGAGCAGACGGTGGGATTAACAGCCGTCGAAGTGCTGTCGGAATTTCTGGTAGATCTGTTGATAAATAATAATCAAATTTTACTGGGGGATGGGTTTAAGCGGGTCAATTTGGTGAGTCCGCCCCTGACCTTATTGCAGTTACTCGTGGATTATTTCAAATACGATCGATTCGAAACTGTAAAACCGGAATTAGAGGAGTGGTATAGTCGTTTTCAGCAAGGAGAGAATGCCGATCACGTTTTTACACTGCCCGATAGTCATGAGCATATTTTAGAATACATAAGCAAAGCCAGTAACTAAAGACACTGTTGGTAGAAGCCCGGGCTCCCACCGCTTTTCACTTTTCCCCAGACGGCGCTTGACGATTTATAAGTCTTTGTTTAAGGTGGAGACAGTCCGCATCGCCTAAGGCAGAAAGTATTTTCTTCCCGAAAGCGCCGTGGACTTTTTTAATTCAATAAACGGTTTCGCACATTCCGCGGAGCCGTTTTTTTGTACTTTCAAAACTTAATAATAGGAGGACTTCATGAAAGTCTTATATATCTTTTTGTTCTGTTCGATGGTGATATTTGCGCAAAATTGGCAGCCCGTATATGAGCTCTACCACCCTACTTGGTATGATCATTTTTACACCAGCAACCCGGCGGAAATACCGATAGCAGTCCAGATGGGTTATACCAATAACGGCATTGTCTATTACTGGTCGTCGGAAAATTTTGCAGGGTCGGCCAGTGTTTTCCGATTATGGCATGATTTTGATCACTTCTATACCACTTCGGTGTTGGAAAGGGATAACGCCGTTAATAATGGCTATACCTACGAAGGGGTAATTGGATTTTTGCAAGCGCAGGCGGGCAATGATCTCGCGCCCTGGTATCGGTATTATAAAACCGTGCAAGACGATCACGCTTATCCGGCGACGGCTGGAAAAATAGCCTGGCTGGAGGCGCAGGGGTATGCCAGCGAAGGGGTGCACGGGTATGTATCATTGGATGGTAGCGGTGGGGGAGGCGGCGGTGGTACCAATCAACCTCCGAACGCGGCCTGGAATCCGGTACCACCAACGGAATTCAATTTTGAGGAAATCACCATTCATTGGGTGGGGGAGGATGATAGCACACCAGTCGAACAGCTTTGGTATCATGTTCAACTGGAAGGTCCGGGCGGATTTGATTTTTGGACGATGAGTAATTCTCTGACCTGCTGGCCGGCGGTCGGTCAG
>JANLIN010000048.1 GCA_024654345.1 Candidatus Komeilibacteria bacterium | reverse complement strand
CAATTACTTGTTTACTCATAACAGTTTTGCGTTAATTGCGTATTTCATTTAACTACTGATTATCCTCAATCGCCCGCACGACGGCGTCCCAATCAGCGCTGTTGTTTTTTTCCGTTTTCAGCCAGTACCACCACTCTGCTCCCCCCCCGTACCTGGGCTCCAGACCGGTGCGGCGGGCGAAATGGATGTTTTCTTCTACCTGCTCCACCGGGAAGCGGACGTATTGTTCTGGCAGTGGCATCTCCGCCAACGACTGATCGGCCCATGGCTCCAGTTGCAGTTCGGAAATGAATACTTGCTCTGCTTTGGCGAAAAAGCTTATCAAACGTGCTTTGTACTGATAAAAAGAAGGGGCCAGTGGATAAAAGAATTTACCGTACCACTTATTCCACGTCGTCCGGTACAAACTGACTCCCACGATCGGATTGAGTCGAGCGGCTTTCAACCATAAAGAAAATTCGCCACTATCAGTGACTACCAATGGTCGACTATCCAAGTCAGCGGCGAAAGTCAATTTCTCTCTGTAATCGGCTAACTTTTCCTCGGGGCACTCCCCAAAAACGGAGAGAAAGGGCTCATTATCAATTTGCCAGGCGAATATTACCGAATAATCTTTCAGCTCCGAAATGGTGCGGGCAATCATTTCATACTCTGCCGCCAGACGCTCCGAATCATTCAGATTATACACCCAGGATGGAATATGACACTCCGGCCAACGCGGTTGGCGACGTCCGACGATCAGTAATACTTCCTTGTCATACTCCGCCGCCTTCTCCAGTTGCCACTTGATACGACTGTAGTCATATTCATCGTCTGCAACTTCAATTTCATCCCAGTAAGTCATTAGTCGCAAATATTTGGCAGGCATGTTTTCCAGAATGTAGATATAGGTCTCTTGCCAATCCAATCCCAATTGCTCGGCGTATTTCGAACTAAATGATAAACCATAATCAGCGCCATCATCATCGGCAAAACTGACACTGTAACTGTAAATTATAATACCGATGAGTACGACCGCGATGGCCATAATAATCAAATAATCACGTCTTTGCTCCTTGACGTGCGAACGCTGTAGCCAATTGCTAAATTTATTGAGCATAGTAAAAGAGTAAGTATACCCCTAAAGTAGCCACAGCGATCGAGATACTCTTATGAATAAGCGACGATCCCTTCACTTCCTCATGGAGCAAGCGCGGATTGAAGATCGAAACTACTACGGCAATTAAAAACACCAGTACATTTTGCAATCCTTGGAGGGCGTTAACAACTGTCACACTGCCGAGGGCAATCGCCCAGTTTACCGTTACAAAATGCAATGCTCCGGCTATTTGCCCGCCCAAAAAAATAATTCCCGTTTGTTTTTCACCGGTAGTCAGCTGTTCCCGAATTTCTCGACGCGCTTTTCCGTACAATAGCAATAATATAGCGCCGGTAAACGTACCAACCTTTAGCCATATAAATCCGGGTATAAATCCCACTTCATCATAAATGAATTTGGACGAAGCAAAGGCAATCGCAAAAAGTAAGGCCGCCAAGACACTGATACCCAGAAACATAAGTCTTTTGTCCCAGCGCTTGCCGGGTTGATAGCTAAGAGAAACGCCCCCTACTATGATCAAAATCAAGGCCAGAATTTGCGCTGTCGTCAGATTTTCACCCAAGAAGATATCGCTGATGAAGTAAATAAACAGGGGAGAAAAGCTGGCGATGACCGTCGTAACGCGGGATACTTCGTCTTTCGTCAGCGCGTAAAACATAGCCAGCAAAGCAAATGTCATCACCATGCCGGAGGCCATGCTATACCAAAAGAACGTGCCCCCGGGCCACAAGTATCCCCACGGAGCCAAAATCCAACCCGTCAGTCCCAGCACTCCCACAAAAACGGTGTAGGCAAAAGGCGCGTTGAATTTATTACTGAGCAACGCTTTATTGATAGCCATGGAGACGGCATTGAGACCGTAGGCTAAGATGGTAAGCCAAAGCCAAAACATTATTTATTTCTCCTTTACTGTTATTTCACCTAGCGTAACGTGCCCGACAAATTTGAGTAAGGGGTGAGTTATGCCATTAGCCCCCGCTATTGTCTGATAGACATGAGCTGATTCTTTCAGAGTGCGCTTCTTGGTAATCGGATCAAAGGCCACCAGGCCAAATCGAGCTTCATAGCCCTTCTCCCATTCCCAGTTGTCCAGCAATGACCAATGGAAATATCCCTTCACTGGTGCTCCCGCTTCAATGGCATGATAGAGCTCCTTTATGTAGGAAACGATGAAACGGCTGCGTTTATTATCCTTCTCGGCCGCTAAGCCGTTCTCCGTTATATATATTGGCAATCCATAATGTGCCATACTCATAACGATATCAAATATACCGGGTGGATAAATTTCCCAGCCCACATCAGAAGTATCTCTTTTTTCTTTTCTAATATCCACAAAAAACTGCCAATTGGAAAATCTAGCGCGCGCGATCCGGAAGTGAAAATAATAGTTCAAACCCAGATAGTCATTGAATCCGCGGGTGAGACGATAAAACCATCTGTTCCATACCCAGTCGGCTCCCAGCGACAATAATTGATCCTTGAACGAATATTTATTGTAGATCTGATAGGTATTCACGCTTTTGGCAAAACCCACCATCACCCGCTTATCCTTTTTATCTAAAGAACGATGAATAACGGTATAGGCTTTTTTGTGAGCTTTGGCCATATTCTTTGCAACCCGCCTCGCTTCCCAGAAAGAACGATGTTGAGGTGGCCAGACTCCCACCAAATATGACTGCGATGCGTACACCAATGGTTCATTGATAGTCATCCAAACGTCCACCAAATCACCAACTTCCTTTACCGCCTTATGGGTATAGTCAACAAACCTTTCCACCACCCCCTTATTCAGCCAGCCGCCTTCATCCACCAGCCAAAGAGGATTTGTAAAATGATGTAACGTCAAAAAGATTTTTAAACCCTTTCGTTGGGCATCCTCAAGCATACGTCGATAATGTGCCCACGCTTCTTTATCCCATTTCCCCTTCTCCGGCTCAACCCGGCTCCACTCAATTGATAAACGAAAGGCTCCAAGCTCCATGTCATGCGCTATCTGAAAGTCTTCCTTGTATTTATTATAAAAATCAGGTCCACTGCCCGCCACTTGTTGGTGTAGTGCCTTACCATCCTGCTCCCAGGCGTGCCAGTCATTATTGGTATTATTACCCTCTACTTGGTGTGATGAAACAGCCACGCCCCATAAAAAATTGGGTGGAAATTTCAGTATCGCTTCGTCCATTTTTTTATTCTCAGTCATAAAGAGTGAATAAAGCCGCCGCTCCCATCGCTCCGGCACGATCGCCCAGTTGGCTACTAGTAATTTTCGTTTCTACCGGTACCATTAAATTATTCTTCATTGTTTCTTTGGCTGTTTTAATAAATAGTTTATAAGCCTCGCTAACACCGCCGCCCAGTACTATTATTTGCGGGTCATAGGTATGAACAATATTGGCCAATACATAGCCTAAATATTCACCTAGTTCGTCATATATCTGTCTGGCCTTTTTGACACCTCTTTCAGCTTCCTGCTGAAGTTTGAGCGGGTGCTTGCCACTACGGCGGGAAATGAATTTGGCGGATAAATATTGTTCCGCCTCGCCGGACAATCGTGGACGACCCTCCACGCCGTTAAAATTGATAATCATGCGTCCCAACTCACCGGCCACGCCATGATGTCCCGTCAGCAGACTTACTTTGCCATCCCGTCGGTAACAAACACCGCCGCCGGTACCGGTACCCATGGATATCATCACCAACGATTCTTTGCCCTTACCGGCACCAAACATCATCTCCCCCAAAGCCATGGCATTGGTGTCATTTTCCAATAGAACGGGTAGATTGAAACGACCACGCAATGAGCGACGCAGATCCAATTTTTTCAGCAACGCCAAATTCGGCGGGAACAACACCTTTACCCGTTTCTGATCCAAGGCGCCGGCCAAACCGATCCCTATTCCGCGGCAATGCTCTATATCATAGCCGCTGAGAATTAATTCAATGGTGGCTATCAGAGTGGCTAAAAATTTGCGCGGTGTATTGAAGCTTTTTACCAAGTACTTGTCTTCTCGCAAAACTTTATTGCCCCTCATCAATACCAATTTGACCTTTGTACCACCAATATCTATCCCTATAATCAGGTCTTTTGCGGTCAATTTTTTTTTCATCATATTTATATTATTATGAGTGAATTATATCATTCGAACCCCAAAGTTGGAAATTATCACCACTAAAAATGAATTAATCCCTATCAACCTTGACCGTCTGTGTCGGGTAGGCGAAATCAATGCCCCGAGCATTAAATCGCTCCAGTATCTGCCAATTGATAAGCTCCTGTTTATCCATGTAGACGTTATAGTCATTGGTATCCAAATAATATACCACTTCAAAATCCAGACTGAAATCACCAAACGATTTCCAGTTGACACGATCCAAGCGGCAGCTGGGAACATCTTTGATGATGGCTGATACTATCTCTTTGGCCTCTTTTAACTTGGCAATAGTCGTCTCATACGTTAACCCCAACGTGAAGCTGATGCGTCGCTCGCGCATTTTCTTGAAGTTTTGAATGACAGTACTGGTCAACTCTTTATTGGAAAAGACAATCTCCTCACCCTGCAAACTGTTGAGTCGTGTTGTCTTGATACCGATTCTTTTCACCGTCCCCATTCTCTCCCCTACTATAATAAAATCACCTATTTCAAAAGGTTTATCAAAGTAGATGGAAAAAGATGCGAAAACATCTTCCAACACCGCCTGAGCCGCCAAAGCCACCGCGATACCGCCGATACCCAAGCCCGCCAGTAGTGGCCCTATTTCATAGCCCAGATTGGTCAGAATCAACATCAACCCTACCAGCCACAAAAAGATACCCGCCAATTTGGTCAACAAGGAAATCCGATTGGTATTGGGCGGCTCTCCGTCCGGCTGGCGAGCCACCACCCATTCCTTTATCAATACGCGTAAAAAAGCCTGCAGTGAAACAATGACCTGCAGGGTGGCAGTGATGACAAACATATAATAAATCGCTCGGTCTATTGATGGAACAATAATCAAGCTCTGCGCCGCCACGTAGATGGCGGTAATAATATAAAATGCCGCTTTGATTTTACTCAATCCCTCAGCTATGGCATCATCAAATTTATTTTGCGTCCGTCCCGCCACTGCCAGTAAACGAGAGATCAAAACGGACTTAATAATCTTGATGACTACAATAATCGCCACGCCCGTGAGCAGTGCCATGAAATAATCGCCGAGAGTATTGGATCCGATTTCAAAATATCTCCACATGGGCCTTAAATAAATATATTACAGTCTCTAAACAAGCGAGGCCACTCTTATCAGAGTCGCCTCGTTGTCGAAAGAATAATCTTTACTTAGATCAATTCCTTAACTGCTTTAGCCGGATAGAACTTCACTTTCTTTTTAGCTGGGATGGAGATCGCTTCCTTGGTTAGAGGATTAATACCCATACGAGCTTTGGATTCACGGATTTTGAATTTTCCGAAATCCTTAAGTGTCACTTCGACTCTGCGCTTGACCTGGTCTTTGATTTCTTCAAAGAGCCAGTCTACCATCTCAATACCTTGCTTCTTGCTGAGATCGTACTTCTCAGCGAGCATTTGGCCGAGATCCTTTTTGGAAACCTTGTTGGTTGCCATAGCTATTTTTGTTAATTATTAGCAGTTAAACTTATTAACTGTGTATATTTTACAGCAAAATCACCAAAAAGGCTACATTTTACAAGAGGAAATTATGGTTTATTGCATATAAATTCCTTATTTAAGCTAATGTTAGCTAAAATTCAGAACAATTATAAACTACTCGATAAATGCAGAAATCACTGCGACAAATGACCTTGCACTGAGCGGTAGTGCACTCCTGCCGGCATACCGGACAGTAAATTTGATCATTGTTGACCCTCTTTTCAGTGTCTTGATTTGACTCGAAGTGTGTTTCCATAAGTTAATAATACAGTATAACCCAGCCTCTCGCGATATGTTAGCCTTTGGCTGGAGAGAGGCTGGGTTAGTATACTGTCTATGTTGGTCGAGCTATTCAATTGTGATTACTGTAAGTTCAGTTTAAATTTACCTTTGGTCTGAACTTCTACCTGATCTTCATCTGATTCCCCTTGAGATTTTTCCTTGAATTGGAAATGAAACATGCCGGAGCC
>JANLIN010000014.1 GCA_024654345.1 Candidatus Komeilibacteria bacterium | reverse complement strand
TAAAACCCTCTCCACTCTAGCCATATTCTACCACATATTCTCAAAAAAATCAAACCAAAAAATTCAGGAGAAGTCGGGCTTCTCCTGAAATTGCGTGCCTGTTTGCTAGTTATGATTTACGGTGCTCGATTTCCTCTTTCACTCTCGTTATGAAATCAGCCTTCGTAATCTCCAACAGCTCTTTTTCACCCCGTAGTCGCACCTGTAGCTTATCAGAATTTATCTCTTTATCACCAATCACAAGTGTATACGGAATCTTCAGACTGCTAGTCTTGCGAATTTTATTGCCAATGGTTTCATTAGAATAGTCCGGACGGGTGCGTAGTCCGGCAGTTTTGAACTCTGCTGCCATAGCTGCGACGTAGTCATGATGATCGCTACCCACCGGTAGCAGAGATATTTGAATCGGTGAGAGCCAAACCGGAAAATTACCGGCATAATGTTCAATCAGGAAAGCCATGAAACGTTCATGAGTTGAAAGGGGAGCTCGATGAATGACATACACCTCATTGTTATCGTCGCCTTTATTGTCGGTATATTTCAGATCAAACCGTGTCTTGGCGGCAAAATCAAGCTGAATGGTGGACATCGTTTCTTCGCGCCCGATTACTGACTTGAACTGCACGTCTATCTTTGGTCCATAAAATGCCGCTTCGTCCTCGACTTCGATATAGTTCACGCCCAAGTCGTCCAGAATTTCCTTCATAACCTGTTGCGTATATTCCCAGTTGGCCGGCTCGTTGACATATTTTTCTGTGTGCCCAGCCGACCACTTTGAAAATCTAAACCAGTATTTTTGTAGACCAAATAATTTGAAATACTCCAAATTTAGTTCAATCACTTTTTTTAATTCATCCTGTATCTGATCCTTCCGGCAATAGATATGAGCGTCATTCATTGAGAGCATGCGGACGCGCAATAAGCCGGCCAGCGTGCCGGACAGCTCGTTACGATAAACGGTACCGTATTCCGCCAAGCGAATGGGTAGATCGCGATAACTACGCGGTTTTGAGTTATAGACCAAATGGTGATGTGGACAATTCATAGCCTTGAGATAATAAGTACCATCATCCATTTCCATGGGTGGATACATGTCATCTTGGTAGTAGGGTATATGTCCTGATGCTTCATAAAGCTCCTTTTTTGCTAAGTGTGGCGTCGTGATTCTGTCGTAGCCGTAGCGGTATTCAAATTCTTCTGCCAGTTTTTCAATCTCTGTTTTCATTACTTGACCGTTGGGTAACCAGATTGGCAATCCTTTACCGACAAGATCATCAAAGAAGAAAAGATCCAGCTCTTTGCCTATTTTTCGGTGGTCTCTTCTTTTTGCCTCTTCTAGAAGACGGAGGTGTTCAGCCAATTCGTCTTTGTTTGAGAAGCATACACCATAGATACGTGTCAACATCGGATTTTTTTCGTCACCCCGCCAATAGGCACCGGCCACATTGGTCAATTTGAAAGGAGTGATTTCTTTAGTAGAAGAAACATGTGGGCCTCGACAAAGGTCGGTGAAAGTACCGGTTTTATATAAGGAGACCGGTTGATCGGCCCTGTATGGTTCTGCCGAGTCTTCCAAACGCGTGGTACCGCGATTCTGCAATTCTTTCAACAGCTCGACTTTGTAAGGCTGGTCATTTTGGGCAAAAAAATCAATCGCTTCTTGCAGGGAGATTTCAACTTGTTCAAATTTGACACCTTTTTTTATCAGGGATTTCATTGCCTTTTCAATCGTTGGCAAGTCAGCCTGTGATATGGCCGATCCTGGTATTTCGATATCATAATAAAATCCGTTTTCGATCACCGGGCCAACACCAAACCTAGCCTGGGGATATAATGATTGGATAGCGGCGGCCAGTACATGGGCACAGGAGTGCCTTATAACATCGATGGATTCTTTATTTTTCATGTTTTTCTATTAATTATAATTTATGGGGCCAGCCACAACGGTTATTAGTTGTATGAAATGGCTGGATATATAAAAAGCCTTCATCCTCCAACGACTAAAATAGTCGGTAAGGGACGAAGGCTATGATAGCATCCGCGGTTCCACCCTGATTCCGCCCGTGGGCGGCACTCAATGAGAGGTTGTCTGTTTAGGCCAATACTGGCACTTTCGCCCCGGTTTGGTAGGCCGGGCAATCACAGACAGTGTCTTCTTTCTAAAAGTTTACTACTTATTGATCGTTATATCAATACGGCTGTCAATGGTGGGTATGGTTTTCAGCCAGGGCGGTATCAGCTGGATTTGTGCATCCGACACACCGCTCAAATTTTTCAGGTAGGTCAGAGCGACGTCAGGCGATTTATTCTTTAGCTGTTCAATGTCAACATCCGGGCTGGCCAACTGAATGGTGTATTTGCCGGAAATGGTGCCGATAATATTCTCGGGCTGATCACCCTCATTCTCTTTTATGGTCACTGCAACATCGGTGTTAGAAAATTTGACTAGACCGTTATTTTGAGCCATAAGAATATTAATGTCATTCTCAATCTTTTGTAGTAACTTTTGCTCATCGTAAGTAATGGTGCTTATTTTTAACTCGAGTGTCAGATCAAAACTTTCTACCTCATCTCCTACTTTGGCGCTGGCTTCGCGCTTAACTTCCTCAATGACCAAAGCGTCACGATTGATAAACTCATCCGTGGAAAGTTCTTGAGTGAATTGAGCGATAGCCTCTTGTACCAAAGCGTCGTAAAGAGAGGTGGCAGCGTCATTCATATTTTTTTCAGTCAGGCGGTAGGAAATTTGGCTGTTGAAGGAGCTATCCGTTTGACTGACGCCATATATTTTATCACGCAGTCCCTCCCAAAGCCCCGGAATAGTAAAGGTGGTCGGGGGGATGATGAAGTCAGCGCCCGGTTCATCAGCTTGCGCGAAGACGCTGGCTTGACCGCCGGCGGGCACGGAGACGGTGTTCGTGAGACGGAAGAGCTTGTTGTCCGGCGTCAAAAGTCTGGTGGTAGCTATCAAAATTTGATCCTGACTGTAGCGGTTCATGATAGTAACATTCACGCCCGCTTTATCATTGGTAGAGGTGGTTTGATCAGTGGCAAAAGTTTCTGGTCGTGAAATATTGGTCGACAGCTTTCGGCCGGCGAGGACGTCGCCATTGTCATCAGGGTCGATCAGGTCGGGACTCATTATATGAGCCGAAAATGAAACATCATGTGGACTGTACTGTGGAGTGATAACGATTTTTGCTTGCGCGAAAGAAAAATGAGCCACTAGCACGGCTAGTAGGGCCAACAAAATCGCGCCACTGAATATTATTTTTTTATGGCTGCGCGATACTACCGCTGTTTTGGAAGTGGCCTGAGGGATATCAACTCGTACTGAATCGGCTGTTATCTCATCAGATTGACCAGTCTTACGAGGGCGAGCTGTCTTTTTTACGGGTTTCTTCACTGTCATAAGTTTATTTTAAGAGTCAAATAATAATCGATAAACCATAAATAATATAGCCGAAAAAGGCTTATTTGTCTAGGATAATACTGTCCGGGCCCAGGATCTGGATGAGACTTGATCTCAGCCCCGAGTCCCAGCCAACTTTAAAAGAAGTGGCTTGTCGTTCCTTTTTTTCACCAATGTGCAACCATACGGGAATAGTACCCGGTTTATCACGCAAAAGTTGCTTCAGGTGGTTGATAGCCGCCTCGTTCATTTGCTTAGGTAATTGGAGAGTCAAAGCGCTTGGCATATCTTGCGGGGGCATGAGTTCAGTTACCGCTTCACAGATAATTTTATTAACGCCATCTTTGTTAGAAATCTTACCCTGAATACAGAGAACCCTTTCCTCTTCCCAGTAGCCGATAGATTTCTCCAGCTGATCGTTGAAAACTATTATCTCTATCGATCCGGTTTGATCTTCGACGGTCGCAAAGACCATCGGCTTCCCACTACTGGTGATAATTTTTTGGACCTTAGTGACGACAGCTGCCAATTTCACAAGGTTGTTGTTTTTTAACTGGTAGATGCCGTGACAATCGGTAAAACTGTCATCCAATTGAGCCGTGTACTCCGTCAATGGGTGATCGGATATGTATAGGCCTAATAGCTCCTTCTCCCAAGCCAGCCGCTCGTCCTTGGTCGCCGGCTCAGCGATCTCCAAATTTAGCTGCGGCGTTGCTACCAGTGGCATTTCGGTAAATAAATTTGTTTGCGGCGTAACTTTACCGTGTTGACGAGAAAATTTCAGCAACTTATCAATATTAGTCAAAAGCTGTTGCCGCTCGGCGAATTTATCAAAGGCGCCGACTTTGATCAGACTCTCGAGGGATTTTTTATTTAAATCTTTATCAGTGACGCGTAGCAGAAAATCACTCAGACTGAGGTAAGGGCCGTTGGCGCGACGAGCTTTTATGATATTGGAGGCGATATTGTGCCCGACGTTTTTTATGGCTTCCAACCCGAAGCGAATGTGAGTGGGGGTGGTTTTGTTTTCAGTAGTATCCATCACGGCCGTAAAGATACGGAAACTTTCATTGATATCAGGCGGCATGACACGTATTCCCATTTTGGCGGCTTCGGCCACCTCGCGGGCCACGCGGTCGGTGTCATTGAGATCGGAGGTCAGTAGGGCGGCCATGAACTGGGCGGGGTAGTTGGCTTTTAGATAGGCGGTTTGATAGGCGATAAGGGCGTAGCAGGCGGCGTGTGAGCGATTAAAACCATAGCGAGCAAAAGGTAAAACGAATTCCCAAATACGCTTTGCCACGTCGGGTGATATTTTATTTTTTATCATTCCCTCGAGCACCTTTTTCTCTTGTTGTTCTAACAGTTCCTTGATTTTCTTCCCCACTGCTTTGCGCAGGACGTCCGCTTGGCCATAAGTGAAGTTGGCAAGCTTACGTACAATTTCCATTATTTGTTCCTGATAGATGATGATTCCGTGCGTGTTTTGCAGGATCGGTTTCAGATCCGGATGCAAGTAAAATGCGGTCTTTTGACCACGTTTGGCGGCGATATAGTCAGGAATGAGCTCCATGGGTCCCGGTCGATAAAGGGCCACCATCGCAATAATATCTTCCAAATCAGTGGGTTTGAGCTGCTTCAGATATCTTTTCATACCTGGTGATTCAAACTGGAAGACACCGGTGGTTTCGCCTTTTTGAAACAGACGATAAGTTTTTTTGTCGGTCAAGGGGATTTTGTCAATGTCAATCTTTTGGCCGACAGTTTTTTGGATAATCTCCACCGTGGTTTCAATCAAGCTGAGATTTTTCAGTCCAAGAAAATCCATCTTCAGTAAGCCCAAATCTTCAATCGGGTGAAGAGAATATTGCGAGACTATAGTTTGATCGGATGAGCTGGCGTACTGTAGGGGGACATAGTTATCCAAGGCTTCTTTGGTGATCAATACACCGCAAGCGTGGGTGGAGGTATGACGGCACACACCTTCCAAGCGTGTGGCCATATCAATAAGTTTCTGTCCCTCACCATCACTGTCATATATTTCTTTTAGCTCGGGAACTTTCTCCAAAGCTTCTTTTAAGGTGGTGAACATCGGTATGAGCTTGGCGATCCGATCGCAGTAGCCATAACTATAGCCCAACACCCGTCCGACATCACGGATAGCGACGCGCGCCGCCATGGTTCCAAAAGTGACGATCTGAGAAACATTGTCATGGCCGTATTTATCAGCCACGTAAGCAATTACCTCATCGCGGCGTAAATCGGAAAAATCGGTATCAATATCTGGCATGGAGATTCGATCTGGGTTTAGAAATCTTTCAAAAAGCAATTTGTAGTGCAAAGGATCAAGATTGGTGATACCTGTTAAATAGGCGACAATACTACCGGCGGCACTGCCACGGCCGGGCCCGACCACAATGCCGTTACTTTTTGCCCAGTTGATAAAATCTTGCACGATCAGAAAATAGGAAGCATAGCCGGTTTTACCGATGATTTGCAGTTCGTAGTCCAGGCGCTCTTTTACAATCGGTGGCATGGGATTGCCGTATCTTACGGCACATCCTTTTTCACATAGCTGGCGGAGAAAACCATCCGCGTCTTGGCCGGCGGGAAGTTCATAGTGGGGTAGGTGGATCTGTCCGAAGTCCAGTTCAACCTGGCATTTTTCCAAGATAGCCAAACTGTTGGCGATCGCTTCGGGGTAGGCCGAGTGCAAGGCTGTCATCTCTTCCGTACTTAACAAGGATAAACCTTCCCCCATATATGACATACGATCTTTGTCTGTCATTTTGTGCTTCGTTTGCAGGCAGATTAGGACATCATGCGCCACGTTATCTTCTTTTTCAATATAGTGGACATCATTGGTGGCGACCAAAGGGATACCCATTTCTTTGGCCAATGCTACTTGTTTATCATATACAAAAGCCGCCTCCGGAATACTGGGACGATGCTGTAATTCAATGTAATAGTCCTCGCCAAAAAGATTGTGATATTTTTTAATAATTTCACGCGCTTGATCCTCTTTATGGTTGCGCAAAGCGCGCGCCAGCTCTCCCTGCAGACAGCCGGACAAAACTATCAAACCCTCGTGATGTTTTTCCAGAAGTTCCCAGTCAATCCGTGGTTTATAGTAGTATCCATGCAAATGTGCAATTGATGTTAACTTCAATAGGTTCTTATAGCCGATATTATTTTTGGCCAGCAATAATAAATGGTAGGGGCGCTCATCCACTTTTGATCTTTTTTGGTCGTGCTGGTTCGGAGCCAGGTAGGCTTCCACCCCGATAATGGGTTTCAGGCCGGCGGCCGTCATTTTTTGGTAAAACTCAATCACGCCATACATGACGCCATGATCGGTTAAGGCCATTCCCGGCATGCCCAGCTTTTTTACTTTGGCGACAAGGTCGTCAATCTTGCCCAAACCGTCAAGCAGGGAATAGTGACTATGAACGTGAAGATGAACAAAGCTCATAAAAGATAATTTCATGTTTTAGACGAAAAAATTGGGATAAACCCAATTTTAGTGTCTAGACACCGGTAATATTTTAAAATAGCAAGTGCTATTTCTTGTTCTTTGTTTTCGCGGCGGTTTTCTTTTTTGTTTTATTATCCATAATATAGGAGGCGATATCTCTGACCCCGTTCACCACTAGTGGTAGGTAAGATGTCGCCGAGGCCATTTTAACACGCGCTTCAGAAACAAATTCGTTGATAGTATGGGCCATTTTGGATAGTAATTCAACGGTCTCCGACACTCTCTTAATGATCGTCACCATATAGTAGATGAACCAGCAAAGAAAGATAGTGAACCACAAAATACAGAAGGCGATTACTATGAATAAAAGATCTTTTGATGTTTCCAGCATGGTATATTTTTAATATTTTTTCGACTTTGTTAGTATACAATAATTCAATCAAGTTGAAAAGGGAAGCCGGCCGGGAGGAAGTGATAAGATATTGAGGCGAGAAACCTCACCCCAGCTTCTCAATAGTTTTCTCACCGTGAATCTCCACCTCACCCCCTGTCCGTCGAGTCAAACTCGACGGACAGGACCCTCTCCTCCACAGGAGGAGAGGGAAAGATTTGATTAACTATTATTTAAAGATCCCCCTCTCCTTTCG
>JANLIN010000012.1 GCA_024654345.1 Candidatus Komeilibacteria bacterium | reverse complement strand
CATTGTCACCTTGGCATTATGACACCGACTTTTTAAAGTCAGCACACGCCCGTTTCGCCGCGTAGTCGGGGTCCGATCGGCTCTATCCATGATCGCCTTTACGTCAGCTGCTATTTTCCTAAGCTCCTCGGCGGTAGTATTGCTACTCATGACTGCTCCTTTTTCTGTAATTGTGTACAAGTGAAAACAGCATATCACGACAATAAACGGCTGACAACTGGGGGGAAGCGAGGAGGCGTGGAAGCGTTGAAGCGAGGTCTGCGATTATCGTCATCTCTTCGCTTCCACGCTTCGGCGCTTCCACGCCTCAGGCCTGCGGCCTGTGCCCTTGACACTACTTTGTATACCGTATACAATACCATGGTCATGAGAAAGGCTTGACTTTTGCGTGGAAAATATTATAATGTCAAGCGTGTTTATTAAGAAACTAAAAAAGTTGTTGAAAACCACAACTAAATCAAATAAATATTGGGAATCCTTTACTCAAGTAGAGAACTAGTTTAAACCGTGCGAAGTTGAGTAAATGGCCTATTTTTTTTACCCTGTGAATGGCAGAATCCAATTTTCAAACCAATAAAAAAGGCTTTATAGAAACAACCGGGACCGTCACTGAGCTTTTGCCGGGGGCGACATTCCGGGTGGTGTTGGAGAATGAGCACGAGATTATGGCTCATTTATCCGGTAAGATGCGGATGTTTAAGATCAAAATATTGCCCGGCGATAGCGTCAAGGTGGAAATGAGCCCTTATGATCTGACAAAGGGGCGTATAACTTATCGTTACTAACAATAAATCGTTTTAGAGAAATTGTATTGTATGAAAGTACGTGCTTCCGTGAAAAAAATGTGTAAAGACTGCAAAGTGACGCGACGTAAGGGTCGGGTGGTTTGCATATGCAAAAATCCGAAGCATAAACAGCGACAAGGCTAAGGAGTTGAGACTCTTAATAACAGTTAGTGAAATTAATCTAAAATATGGCCAGAATAGCAAATACAAACGTACCAAATGAGAAGCGGGTCGAGATCGGCCTCACTTATATTTATGGTATTGGTTACACTCGATCGCAGAAGATTTTGAAGGATTTGCAGATCAGTCCTGATACCCGGGTCAAGGATCTGCCGGAGACGGAGATCCAGAGACTGCGTGATTATATTGATAAAAATTTCAAAGTCGAGGGCGATTTACGCCGTGATGTGCTGATGAATATCAAGCGTCTGAAGGAAATCAGCTCTTATCGGGGCACACGTCACGCTCGTGGTTTGCCGGCTCGTGGTCAGCGTACGAAGACGAACTCTCGTAGTGTGCGTGGCAACGTGCGTCGCACGATGGGTAGCGGACGAGCGAAATCGGCTGCCAAGACCTAATTCAACAGTAAACTGTTTTATATAAAATAATGTCCAGAAAAAAAAGACAATTAGAAAAACAAGCCAAGCGGGCGCAGGCCAAGACAACGGTCGTCAATAAAGAGAAGAAGGTCCGCAAGAAGAAGGTAAAGAAGCTGATCAAACGCGGTCAGGCTCATATTCAGGCGACTTACAACAATACGATCGTTTCCTTGAGTGATTTGAGTGGCGGTGTCATTGCACAGTCCAGCGCCGGTGCTTGCGGCTTCAAGGGTCCGAAAAAAGCCACCCCATACGCAGCCAGTATCATTGTGAAGACCCTGGCGGACAAAGTTAAATCAATCGGTTTACAGGAAGTGGATGTCTTTGTAAAAGGTGTCGGTTCCGGTCGTGAAGGAGCGGTACGAGCTCTGCACGCCAACGGTCTCAATGTCATGAGTATCAAAGACGTGACCCCAATCCCGCACAACGGCTGTCGTCCACCAAAACCCCGCCGCGTTTAATTCTTTCATCTCGAATCTTTATCTCTAGTCTTTAATCTCTTATCTTCTTATCTCTAGTCTTTAATCTTTCATCTTCTTAGCTCTAGTCTTTAATCTATTATCTTCTATGGGTAGATACACCGGTCCAAAATGGAAACAATCTCGACGCGAAGGCGTAGATTTGCGTGACGGCACCAAAAGTGCCCTCGTCAAACGCAACTATCCGCCGGGAGCGCATGGTCCAATGTCACAAATGCGACGACTGTCTGGTTATGGTAAGCAGTTGCGAGAAAAACAGCGCGCCAAGCGTATTTATGGACTATACGAAAAGCAGTTCCATACTCTTTATGAAAAAGCGGTCAACATGACGGGCAATGCTTCGGTTAATCTTCGTCAATTATTGGAAAATCGTTTGGATAACATCATCTACCGCGCCGGTTGGGCGGATACCCGGCCCCAAGCGCGACAGTTGGTCAGTCACGGTCATATTCAGGTGGACGGACGCAAGGTGGACATCCCATCATTTCAGGTGAAGCCCGGGATGAAGATACAGGTCAAGCCGAGCTATTTGAAGAAAGCGTATTGGACGGAGCAGTTGGCGAAGCTGGCCAAAGCCAAGAAAGAACAGCCCTCCAACGTCAGTTTTGACCCATCAACCAACATTTTAACAGTTACAAGTTTACCCAATGTAGAAGAGCTGGCGGTGCCCTTTGACCCCACTCTGATCATTGAGTTCTATTCTAAGTAATATCACTAAGTGTCAACCTTATGATAACTATTACACCGCCAGACAAGATCAATTTTAAGTCCACCGGGACCAATCGCGCTCAGGCTATCATTGAGCCGTGTTACCCGGGATTTGGCGTCACCATTGGCAATTCACTACGACGCATATTGCTGTCCTCTTTGGACGGCGCGGCGATATCGGGCTTCAAGATCGCCGGCGTTGACCATGAATTCAGCTCCATCGATAAGGTCAAAGAAGATGTTGTCGATATTATTTTGAATCTGAAGAAAGTACACATCAAGGTCCACGCCGATGCCGATGAGGATATCAAACTAACTCTTAGCGCCAGCGGCGCC
Source organism: Candidatus Komeilibacteria bacterium (assembly GCA_024654345.1). Taxonomy (GTDB): domain Bacteria; phylum Patescibacteriota; class Patescibacteriia; order UBA1558; family UBA1558; genus JANLIN01. The sequence continues at coordinate 2,491 of JANLIN010000012.1, read as the reverse complement.
AAAACCGTTACCGCCGGAGATATAACGCCCAATTCAAACGTGGAGGTCGTAAATGCCGATCAAGTGATAGCCACCTTAACAGACAAAAGCGCCAAATTTGACATGGAAATATTTGTCCGCCGTGGTCGTGGCTATGTCACCGTCGAGCAGCGCGAAAAGGAACAGAATGAAATCGGTACTATCGCCATTGATATGCTATTTTCACCGGTGCTCAGCGTCGGTTTCCGTATCGAAAACACCCGCGTGGGCGAAATGACAAACTTTGAAAAGCTGATTTTGGATATTGAAACGGATGGTTCGGTCTCGCCGCAGGATGCCTTTGCTGAGGCGGCCCGAATAATGGTCAGTCAGTTCAGCGTATTTTTGAAAGAGGGAGCTGTGCTCGATGAGGCCAGTGTAACGGCCGAGGAGCCGATCGCGGCCGAAGAAGCCAGTGAGGACGTAGTGGCTGAAAAAGTGGAGGAGTTGGAAGAGAAGCCGAAGAAACGCGGCCGTCCCAAGAAATCAGATAAATAAATTTAAGTATCTTTCCGATTTATTGATATATGCGACATCGAAAAACAACCGCCAAATTAAGTCGTCCGACAGCTAGCCGCAAGGCCTTGCTCAATAGCTTGGCGGCTCAGGTTATCTTGTACGAGGCTATCACCACCACTGAAGCCAAGGCCAAAGCGGTGCGTCGGGTGGTAGAACCATTTATCACCAAAGCCAAGCAGGGGACTCTACACCAACGTCGTTTACTTTTGGCGCAGCTGCCACTGCCGACGGCGGTCAGCAAACTTTTTGATGTCTTGGCACCCCGCTACGCTACCCGCCCGGGCGGCTACACCCGTATCATCAAGCTGAAAAACAGAGTCGGTGACGGTGCACCGCTGGTTAAAATTGAATTGGTTAAATAAGACTATGACTATCAATCGTAAAACTCACGTTATCGACGCCACCGATCAGATCGGGGGGAGACTGGCTTCCGAGGTAGCTATGTTATTGATGGGTAAGAAAAAGGTTACCTATGAGCCGCGACAGGATCATGGGGACTTGGTCACCATTACCAACGTGGCTAAACTCAAATTTACCGGCAACAAGTTGGTCAATAAGCAATACTACAAGCACAGTGGCTATTTGGGGAGTACCAGAGCCACATCGCTTGGACACCTGATGGATAAGAAGCCGGATTTCTTGTTCAAGAAAATGGTACGTAACATGTTACCGAATAATAAATTGCGCGCCAATCGGCTGAAGCGGCTAACTTTTAAATAAATTTATGGAGAAGGAAAAAATGGAACCGGCCAAAGCAACGGTGCGGGTAAAAAAATATAAAAACTTTTATCAAGCGGTGGGGAAGCGCAAGAGTGCGGTGGCGCGAGTACGTCTGTCGGACAAAGAGGCAGATAATAAGATAGAAATCAACGGTCAGCCGCTGAAAGATTATTATACATACGAAACTTGGCAAAAAATTGTCACCTCCGCGCTGGAGTTGGTCGGTTTGAACGGTCAGGTGCAGATCAGTGTCAAAGTGCAGGGCGGTGGACCGCGATCACAGGCGGAAGCTATCCGTCACGGTATCTCTCGCGTATTGCTGATGATTGACGAGAATCACCGCAAACCTTTGAAGGCGGTCGGTTTCTTGACTCGCGATCCGCGCGTCAAAGAAAGAAAGAAACCGGGTTTGAAGCGCGCCCGTCGCGCGCCGCAGTGGCAGAAGCGTTAATAGGGGAGCGGTGGCAAGTCGCGACCGTCAGTATTAATATGTAACAAATATGGTTACCTCTGCTACCATATCACGCAATACCAGTCTCCTTGTTGTTTCGGCGGTATTGCAGAAAATACTATCATTCGCATATTTCAGCTATTTAGCGACCCAGTTAGGTGTACAACAAACTGGGTTGTATTTTTTTGTACTCTCTTTGACCGCTATTTTTGGGGTGTTTATAGACTTCGGGGTCAACAATGCTCTGATAAAAAAATTCTCAGCTGACCCGGCCGAGACTCAGTCCCAATTTGGGGTGGCGCTGGCGGGCCGTTTGACGCTCGGTCTGGTAATGGCCGGCGCTTTGGTGTTGTTTGTGCATATCATGCCTTATGAACCGCTGACTCGTCTGGCCGCTTACGTGGCGGCTGTGATTATGCTGGTCGATAGTTTCACTTTGCTATTTTACAGTGTTTGGCGATCGCAACACCGTACGGTGTATGAGGCCTGGGGCAATATAATTTTCCAGGTAGTGTTGGTCATCGCCGGTGGACTGGTTTTGTATCTAAACCCCTCCGTCCAGATGGCTTTGGTGATGTTATTGCTGGCTAGTTTTGTGAACTTTGTGTTTAGCTGGGTTACTTTACGCCGCCGCTTATTGTTGAGTTTCAAAATGAAGTGGCAGGCGAGCCTTTTTCGTAATCTGTATCGCTTGGCCTGGCCGTTTGCTTTGGCCGGTATCGCTTCGCGTTTGTATGGCTACGCCGACACCTTTCTTCTGAAGTCGCTCGCCGGTAATGCCGC
>JANLIN010000126.1 GCA_024654345.1 Candidatus Komeilibacteria bacterium | reverse complement strand
CTCTTTTATAAGCGTCTCCAGTTCGGACTTATCAATCAACAGGTCTTCCCCGGTCGAAATACGAGACGAGTCAGATAAGCTTGAATAGAGATTATCAGTACTATTCATACCGTGAATAAGGTGATTATACCTGACATACAGTCTACACCAGGTGTAATATTCGGTATAGTTAAGATGTTTTATTCTGTAGGGGCCTTGGAAGAGGTGCCCGGTTTTCCCATATCTTTCGTTAAAATAACGGGTATAACCGGCACCTAATTTTTGCATGAATAGAGGTATGCCAGTCTTGATCTTCTGTTTGAGAATGAGGTGAAAATGATTGGGAAGAAGGTTAAAATCGATTATATCTACCAGACAAGCGTCGCTAAAAGTAGTGCCCCGGGCACTAATTAGTGCCTCGGGCACTGTTTTGGCGCTGAAATTTTCTCTAATCTTAGTTGTATATATGCTAAAAATTGGCCTTTTGGTATTGAAATACTTTAGGGACTCTAAAAACCTATTATAATCAATCTCATCTTTGAATATATTCCTCTTATCTGCACCACGGTTGAAGACATGATAGTATTCATTATTCTCTGTTGTTTGTTTTCTGGACATAATAAAAAAGTCTGCGTTATTGGGCGCGGACTTGTTTAGATTAATATATTTACACAGGGGGTGGGAGGTGTCAAGTGTTTTCATCAAAGAGACTACAAACGTGTCGCTTTTTCGATGGTGATGCGTCCGTCGGCCTCCAGGACTACTTTGTCACGCCGATCAATGGAACCGGTTAATAAAAAGTTGGCTAATGAGTTTTGGACCTGCTCTTGGATCACGCGACGCAGAGGTCGGGCACCATAATTCGGATCGTAGCCATCTTGTGCCAGCTGTTTGATAGCCGCCGGTGTGGCCTCGAAGTATATTCCCTTCTCTTTCATGCGTTGTTGTTCTTTCTTTATCAGCAGTACTGCTATTTGTTCGATATGATCCTGAGTCAACGGTTTGAAAACGACAATATTGTCGAAACGGTTTAAAAATTCCGGCCGGAAGTAGGGGCGTAATTCTTTTTCCATCAGCTCCACCTTGATCTGCTCCGCCGTAGCGCCGGCCTTGGTCCTATCTTGGATGTAGGTCGTGCCGGCGTTGGAGGTGGCAATAAATACAATATTAGTAAAATCAATGGTGCGACCGGTAACATCGGTCAGTCGCCCGTCTTCCATTACTTGTAGAAAGACATTCAGAATATCGGGATGAGCCTTTTCTATTTCATCCAGGAGTAATATGGAGTAGGGATCCTGACGCACCGCGTTGGTTAAAATACCGCCGATATCTCCACCCGGATTGCCAAGTAGTCTTTGTAAACTATTCTTTTCCTGATATTCCGACATATCCAAGCGAATCATTTTTTCATCGTTACCAAAGTAAACTCCGGCTACTGTTTTTGCCAATTCCGTTTTACCGACACCGGTCGGACCAAGGAAAAGAAAACTGGCGATCGGCCGTTTCATATCTCTCAACTCCGCCCGGGCGCGACGTAAGGCGGACGACACGGCGCTTACCGCCTCTACCTGATTGATAATTCTTTCGTGTATCAACTGCTCGAGATTCATCAATTTATTGGACTCATCTTGCGTCACTTGACTGACTGGCACTTCCGCCTTTTCTGAAACCAGCTCACCGACATCCTGCCCCGTGACTATCTGACGCGCTCCTCGCTTACTACGTACACGAGTGGCTGTTTCTTCAATGACATCGATCGCTTTTCGTGGCAGATAACGATCGTGGAGATACCTTCCCGATAACTTCACTGCTTGTTCCAAAGCATCGTAGGAAAAGAAAACTTCATTTTTATGCTCAATACGTCCGACATTAGCGGCTAACATTTGTATAGCTTCATTTTCCGCTGGTTCATTGATTTCTATTTTGGATAAAACGGTATGAAGACTGCTGTTTTCAATAAATTTTGTGTAGTCAGTCGGGGTTGAAGAGGCTAAGACCAACAAACCTCGCTTCAGTAGGCTTTCGGTCAGGACATCCGCCAAGTCAACATTGCTCCGTCCGACGGAAGAAACTCCGACGAGATTATGAATATTATTGATGTAGATCATAATATTGCCGGCCCGAATAAGTTCGTTCACGATTTGCATCACCCGTTGTTCAAGCTCACCCTCATGTGTGGCACCAGCCACCAAACGAGAAATTTGTAAGGAAACCAAGCGCTTGTCCTGCAGTACAGCCGGTACTTCTTCGGCCACCATTTGGCTGGCCAATCCCTCCACAATGGTATCAATCCCCACGCCGGAATACCCCACTAACAGCGGTGCCGAACCACTTTCCAAAGCTCGGTAAATATCGGCGAATTCCTTGTCACGCGCCACGCACAGACCGAAATATCCGGAACGTGCCAAGGCCGTCAAATCTTCACTGAAAATATCCAGCGTCGGCGTGGCCACGGCGGTCATGGCCCGATCCATTGTTCCTTTGGGTTTGAAACCGGCTTTGTAGCGGAATTTTTCGTAACGATCTCGCAATGTCTGTTGGATTCTTATCCAGGCGATGACATTACTCAGCTTATCTTCGGTGATTTTAAAATCAAACAATATGTCTTTCACCGTAGGTGTCATTTTCACGGTCGCTTCCAGTATTTCCGCCACATCCACATCCGCTTGGCGACGTTCGTAGGCCAATAAATAGCTCTGCAACATGATATCCTGTGCCGCCTCATCAAGATTGAGTTCGCCCCCACGAGTAACGACACCGTCATCACGAATTATGCGCGCGATTGTCTGTCGCAATTGCTTATTGCTTATACCAAGACGACTGATGATGACCATCACATCCTGACTATGCAGTAGTCCGGCAAAAATGTGAATGGGTTGAATAGCACTATCCTGATCATGCATGGCTATAGAAAAGGCATCTTCCATTACCCGTCGGCTGTGCCGACTGAAAGCGGGGCTGATATCGATGGTCCGATTTTTTTTGGCATTCTCACCACTACCCTGCGCCAATACTCGCTGCAAACCATGCTGTCGGTGTTGGCGCCAGTAGAATAAAAACAAAGCCGCCAATGAAGCCCACCACACCCATTGCAGATAAGACTCTTGCCAGACACTGCTTTGAAAAATATCCAGTCTCACCACCGCAATCTGATATATGTGCCATATCAAAACGACCACGCCAGCCACGCAAAAGACTATCAATAAACCGATAATGATTTTATCAAGTACCGCTCTAATCCTGTCCGCGGTCACCGCCAGCGGCGAATAGCTTTTTTGCCAAACTATCGTCTGACCTTCCAGGGTTAAATTTTTCAGTCCGCTTGTGTCCATAATATAATTATATAGAGTTCAGTGGGCTATCAGCTTTTGCTTGCACAACCAGGGTTGAGCTCAATCGTTGGTTATTTCACAATCAGATAAACTATCGCCACCGGTAATATGATGTAAATAGCCAGCCCGACTAGCACCACCATTGTCCAAATAAGCAGCATAATAGTACGTCCGAACAAAACCGCCGACCGCATAAAAAAACTGATAATCTTCCCTTGCCAGTCGGTCTGTCCGTACATAGGCTTGAACCAGTAACGAAACATAACACCGACGCCCAATCTTTGACTGCCGGTTTTGATACCGCGGCCACTTCCCCGTAGGACTTGCCAAAGACCAAGGCTATACCACCAGACAGGAAAATACAAAATCTCTTTGATAAGATCAAAGAGTGTGACACGAAAGGCATAAATAATATTAGCGCCGCTTTTCATGGTTTAATTATACCAAAAAACGGCATAAAAGCGAACGACGTGGCGTTTTAGCGCCGACTCGTTAGGAGAGAAATCAAAGTCATCAAAGTTATGGCGCCTACCCACCACCAGACAGCGCTCGGGGATAAATGGTAGACCGCGCTGAATATCACGTTTACAAAACCAATGGCGATGGAAAAATTTCCCAACCAGTCATTAAGACGCCGTTGTTCTTTGATAACGACCGCCCTACCCATTTCCGGATCAGCCTCTGCTTCGGACACCAAACGACGCCCACGGATGAGTAAGCCTAAGAGGATGAGAATAAGGCCGGAGATGAAGAGAATTAGATTCATAGGGAGTAGTGAAGAGTAGAGGCGTTGAAGTGAAAATCCTCGCCAAGAATCTCCACCTCACCCCCGTCCGCCTTTGGCGGACGGACCCTCTCCTCCACAGGAGGCGAGGGAAAGATTTGATTTTACTATTTTTTAGATATCTCCCCTCTCCGTTGGTACTC
>JANLIN010000116.1 GCA_024654345.1 Candidatus Komeilibacteria bacterium | reverse complement strand
AATGCCAGGTGTATAAGTCTGTCCGTCCCATCCGACTGCGTTGCCACGCACGGCGTAGGTCGTGTCAGCGATCACTGATGGTCTGATATATACGCCGCCGTACTGAGTCAAATCATCTGCCATGTTAATACGTCCATACCAGCCGTAAGCACCTTGATTTTTCGGATATATAAATCCGACTGGGCCGTTCAGCAAGGAGGTCGCGCGCGGATTCTCTGTCTTGGCAATATCGGTGCACAGGTGCTGCTCGCCGTTGAAGGTTTCATCCAGACGCCGTAATTGTATTTGATATTGATATCCGAGAGTAAAATCATCCTGCGCGGAATAGTCGATAAAGTCCAGGACCACGCCGGCCATCGGCGCACCGTTGTTATTTTTACAAACTGAGTTGTTGTCGTTACCTTCATAATCAGTGATAACATAGAACTTCAAAACAGCCTTATAAGTACCTAATATGGATGCACACTCTTCCTGAGAGATCTCCGTCCAAACATCCTCTACAAGACCGGTATGACCATAGCAACGGCGCCATATATTTTGCGGCTCATTCGCACCATTCTCTGATTTATCATCATAGCCGTCGGAAATTAGCTGATTGGTCGATGTCAAGGCATTACTACTATCCAATGTCACTACTGAGGGTAGTGAATTTCCCAGATGCGGATTGGTCACAACATCCGCCAAAGCTCTCCCAAATAACCGCTTCCACCAGGAGTTTGTTTCCGTCTCAACGTAGTTTTTATCAATGGCCGCCAGCACTTCATGGACCGAAGACTTCAGGTTAAAAACCACGGTCTTATTAGTCATGTCCTCCGGATCACCGAAAAATTCTGCGACCTCGTCCAGACCATCCGGCACTGGTCCGTTCCAATTGCTGATCTTAGAAATATCGGGCAGACAAATATGAGTACCCAGCCCGTCATCTGTCGGCAATGGATTGCTATAGAACTGCAAACTGTAGTCCTCTCCACTAAGACCGCTCACTGTGCCAGTGGTGTAGTTGATAACCTGCACCACATCGTCTTTCATGGCCCACTGTCCGCCGGCATGGAAATTCAAATCATACGTCACGGACGGCACGCCGTTGCTAATCGCGCAATAATAAGCCGTGTCCGGCCAGTTGATACCGCTGGACGCGCTCATGATATTGAAATCTCCAGAGATAAGATCCAGTGGCATCCACGTAGAGCAGGGGTGATTTCCGTAGAGAGATCCTAGTTTTTGTCGGGACAAGTCTTCTTCCAAACAGAAGCCCCACCAACCACGATACTCGCTAGTCTTTTTCAAATCCGATATATTGGTGACTATTTGCGACCAAAATTCCGTATGCCCAGGATAATTAGCGGTGCTCGAATTATGCTGTTTTATAGCTGACCACTTGATACCCTGATACGCGACCATATCATTGGTATTGTACGACACGCCGTCACTACTCCAGACCCCTCTATCGTTATAGAGGCCATAATCTGTATAATCAATCTTTCCCGTCGGTAAAACATCCACACTCTGATACCTGATCTCTCCCTGTGTATATTCAGCTTTGATGTAATCACACTCGCAATTTTTTCCCGGTTGACAGAAGTTCGCCTTACTCAAAGATATCGGACGCTGGGAGATGTTGCCTTTATCATCATAAACAACGCCTAGTCCGCTGACATAAGCAAAGGGAGAGTCAGCCTCGGGGAATAGACGACAACGTAATAGCACCTCATTTTTAAGCGGCCCGATACCACCACGGTCATTACCTAGATTATCAAAGGCAGTCAAGCGCCAATCTGAGCTACTACTATCACCATAATTCTTGGTAGCTAAAGTATCAATCGGGAATATGCCCGGTACCGAATATCCTGAATAATCACGACCTGACCAAGTAATGTCACGTGTTTTATAAGTGGTATCATTGATATACTCGTCGGTAGATGTAGCCCATACCAAACAGTTGGATGGATCATCGGGATTTAGCTCCACGCAACGCCCCAGATCATAACAAGCCTTCTGTGTCTGACCGTTTAGATCTTGATAGTAGGCCCAACTGGTGCAGGTAATCCACTCACCGCACTCTCGTCCGGCCGTCACCTGGATAATCCGGTTGGTGTCGCAACCCTTTTCACCTGCGCTACAAGTCACCGCCGGTTTCAATATATTTCCGGATTGCTGACTGGACCGATAGCTGGCGGAACTATTGAATTGATACGAAGGATCACCGGTACTGAGAGATATCTGCGAAGTGTCCTGGACTAGTACACAGCCCTCCTCCCAAGAAACCTGTCCATTACAGTTACTACCGCTGATGGCATTGTTATTGATATAGTAATATGACTGAATGAGTTGAACCTTGATATTGTCTACATAAACACTCAGGGAGGGAGAATTGTCCTCTACTGAACCAAAGCGCAAGGTACAGACAGTATCACTGCTATTATCATCCGATATCTTCATTTTGGCGGAAAAATGACTATACTCATTAGAAGGCATATCGCCCCTCTTACTGAGGTAGCTGAGACTACTGGATGACATTTGATCAAATGATTTATCAGGTGAACTTACAGGACTACCTGCACAATCAAGAGTGACCTTGAAATCTGCTTTATTACTAATCGGCTTCACACTCCAGGAGACTACGTACGTCTTGCCGGCTTTTAGCTTTTTTATCTCCTGCTTCAGTCCGGATGTGGGCGAGTACTCATAGCGGAAGGCGTAGCTATTGTCTATCCCCTTATTGTCCCAAACCCATGTGCCTGATGCCGGCTGAGGATCATTGAACCAAAAATCCGGTTTCTTATCATTGTTATAATCATTCTCAAACGTACCATTGAACACCAAATCAATTCCCTGAGTCCCTTGCGGATCGACAAATTCGGTACAGCCGGACGCTTCCGGCACGCAGGCACCCACCCAACCGTCATAGGCGGTGGAGTTGGTTTTGACCAGCGCCGGATTCTGACCGTTGCCGTTACAAGACACCAAATTGTCTTCATTTATAGAATAGCTCTTGTACCAGCCGGCGGGGAATGATACGCCACCATATTCATAACCACTGACGTACGTACAAGTTCGATCACCCGGATCACGCAAATATATAGTACTTCCTTCAGACTGGAATTCTTCACAACCCAAAGCATTCTGACCGCACAATATCAAATCATAGCGGTCTGGATTGTTAATTTTGTAAGTCTTATCCCAGCCGTCGATCTCTTCCACGCCCTCTTCGCTATATGTTATTTTTGGATTACCTAAAGCGCTACAGCCTTTGAAAGCGGCGCTACAATAATAATTCTCATCATCAACCAAATAGGTAATTTCATCCGCCCCGGTGATGATGGTCTCCGCGAAGCGAATATCATCCCAGTAGATAATGCCGGTATTGGCTTGATTCATCCCTATACCGACACGGGCGAAAGCAGCTGTTACTGGCGTGGTAAATTCACCTTGCAATAGCTTCCAGTCATAGGTCCCCGCCGTCGTCCTGATGACGCCCTGCCAAGAGCTACCGATTGGTGTCCCGGTAGCGGTATAAAATCGCAAGAATATGGAGGGCGCGTTACTACTGGTGGCCGTCAAATTCTCCGCCTTGATCCGCGCTGCGTAATAATATTTTTGATCGCCACGAACACTGATATTTTCGGTCTGCGCCTCAATACCACCGCCGTTAATACCACTCATGAGCAGAGACCGCGAGCCGCTATAAGCCGCGTCTTCAGTGACGACGTAACTAGCATCCGCGCTGTTCGGATCGACGTAGACCGGTTCAAAACCGGCTAGTCCATCCTCAAAGCCGCCATTCTCCAGATTATTACCCATCGGCCAGTTTTGCGTGGTGGCATTACCGGTATTTTTGGTATCCACAAAGGCCTCGCAACCCACCGCCTCGCTACGACACAGACTGCCGAAATTATAGAGAAAGTGTGTGTTATTATCTCGGTCCTGATAAGCCTGACACCCATCATAGCCAGCGCACTGATCAGGCGTATTCCAAGAATCCTTAATGAGATAAAGATCAGCCGTGATCTCTTTCAGAATGATATTGTCAATATAATAGCTGGTGTCCAGATCAATATACAATGTTTCTTGATTGACGCCGCCGGGATTATAGTAAACCGGTCCGAATTCATACCTCTGCCACTCGGTAGTGAATGAGAATTCGCCGTCCGCGAAAGTTTCATCTATCCCCTCTATCCCCATGGATAAGGTAAAGCCGGCGCCAAAGTCCGAAACCTTCTTCGCCCAGAATGAAATAGTGTAAGAGCGACCACTGCTAAAGGAGGATTCCTTTTCTAGACGACTGTCATTGACGCGCAGTGAATGGCCACCGATACTACCCGCCTCTGAGCTAAGAGTCGTGGCACTACCTGTCCAACCCTGAGCGCCGCTTTCAAAATCGGAAATAAATACTCGGCGTATGTTACTGCCGCTATTGCCTTTGTATTCATGACAGCCATTGACCGCCGCCGTACAACTGCCCGACTCGGTGGGCAAAATCATGGCTAAGTCCGTCAAATCAACCGTCCGTCGCACCTTGGTACAACTATCACTACCCTTGATCACTTTGAACTCCCGTCGTAAGTGTTCCTCATTGTTGGAGTCAGTATAAGAACGACAAGTTAAATCTCCCTCATCACCATCACAATCGTCAATACCCACGTCTCCGTCAATACAGATGTTTTTACCCAACGTGTCATTAAAACTGACATTCGTGCAGGGGCCGGCATCAACATCGCTACGCAACAATCGCCAAACCTTGAGCTGATAGCCGGTGGTATCGGAACCTTCCCAGGTATAGTAGGTATCGACGTTTGGATCCGAATTGTCGGCGCACATCCGCAAACTCTTGAAGTAGAGCTTGTTTTCGGTATTAGTTATGTCGGTAAATTCTTCGCAACCGGCATCAGCCAGAGTACATGACTGCGCCGTATCGGCTATGAAATTTATATATGGATTATATCCGGTAGCGGTATCATCATTGAACAAATCTTCCACTGTCGACAAAGACTCACGATATTGCGTGTAGCCATTGCACTGTGACGGACAATAGTCGCCCCCACCGACCACGCCATTGACGGACGGATCACCATTGATCGGTTTATAAGCTTCACAGCCGACTTCATCGGCTTCACAGGAAGGCGCGTAAATACCACATTCCGGACTAGCCAAGGCTGGATTATCACAATTAAGATAAGCGGGTGCTTTTTTGATATAAGTTTTGGGAGCCGCGCCGTATTCGGCATAAGTATTGGAAGACGTACTGCGCTCCACTTGTACGGCATCAAAATACACATTCTTTTGATCAGCTACCAATCTTATTTCAGCGCTATTGCTCGTCGCCGTAAAGGTAACCGCTACTCTATCCCAGACGCCGGTTTGATCTGTACCTTGGTGCGCGAAATCGACGACTTCCAATCTTCCGATGGTAGGAGCGTTGGGATCTTCCACCGCGGCCACTGCCTTCTCTACCAAGCCAAAGCGCTGCCAGCTTGGCGATGAAATACCGCCACCGCCGGTGTCCTCATCCGCATATATGTAGGCACTAGCCGTGTAAGTCAAGCCGGGTGTTAGATTTGTTAGCTGATATTTCAGGTATCTGGCTGTGCCGGTTGAGGCACTGCGGGCGCTAAAAGCACCAACGTAGCCCCGCGTATTGTTGGCGCTCCATGATCCACTTCCCGCCGTCCAGCCAGCCAAAGTACCACTATTATTAATTTCAAAACTCCCATTTTGTACAAGGTTTACTCCCCGACTGATTTTGATAAGTTCCGTACAGCCGGCTTGCGATTCATCACAATCTCCGGCTTGTCCATTAAGGAAAATTTTGCTGTCTTCGTCCCAGTCATAATCATTACTGAAACAGTTGACCTCGGTGATAAAACCGGAATTGTTCTGTTCTATCCAGCCTTGATCGACGTCATTTTGGCAGGCGGTGGTAAGCACCTCTGTTTCTTGTTCGACTAAATTCCCGCCGGCAAATCCCAGCGCCTTGCAATACTCCGTAGCCGTTCGTTGATCCGGATATAGTCGTCGTGAACTCCCACACAAAGCCGTGGTAGGAATAGCACCGACCGGTGGATTGACCGTTGGTACGGGTAATTGTTCGGTACTATACCAGCGACAGCCGGCCTCATCCGAACTGCAGAAATCAACCGTGTCTTTAATATAATTGTATTCTTCTCGGCCTTGAGAAAAAGTACGACAGGAAGCATAAGCGGGATTGCACTGATCTCCGCCCAAGCGCCAAACGTTCTTTTCCCGCGTGCAATATCCCCAAGCGTCGGCAATACACTCACCATCATCGTCCTCCTTTAAGCACGTTAAAGTATCCACGCAAACTTCTCGCCGACCGATATCATTGGCGGATTGCAATAAAGATCCAAAACCTTTGGCACGACATTGCGCCACCGGTGCCTCCAATATCCAATTGGGGTCTATCAATTTACGTACTTCTGTCGGGCATTGTCCTTCCTGCTCCGTCGTTTTGGGATCAAAACAGCCGGCCACAAAGCCGATGGTGTACGGGTTATTAACCGGACTGATACTAGCCGCCAGCTCCCAACCCAAAGGAATCAGTCGGAATAGACGCATTTTTTGCAGGTTGGAATAGCACAATGCTTGTTTGGCGCAGTACTGTAGATCGGTGTTGCGGGGATTCTCCACCGATATCAAGGGTAAACTCGGATCCAGCAACCCCAGATCCAAGGCCTCTTTGACCGTGATGGGTTCATTGCGATTGAAGGCCGAATAAAATTTGGAGCTCATTACACAGTTGTTCAATCCGATGGTATCCTTGCGGTCCGGGCAGATGATGAAGTCAATCAACGGATCATATTCTTGCGGACTGCCAAAAGTGACAGTTTCAAACTCATCAAAAAAGCTTTGCACCGCTTGTTTTGTGATCGGCTGTGTAAATGGATTTGTACCGCCGCTACTACCACTACCTCCCAGATTATAGCCCCCCGTTCCCGGCGGACCGACAACATCGGTGACAAAATCCGGCACCGGAATGCCGGTCTGACGATTTTTCATATCCGCCAATTTATACATACCGTCATTGATCCATCGTTGCAACAATTTGGCGGTCAGAGTATTAGTGAAAGAGCTTAGCGCTCGCCCCAAAATGGATTTATTGTTAGCCGAAGCAATTGCTTTGGCCAAGCGGTCTTGGCGCGCTTGTTCAAGCGGTTCACCGGCGGCGTCCTCAATCGACTTACTCGGTGTTTCCTCCCGCGTACCGGTAATATTGGTTTTGGGGTTAAATTCGCTGACCAAACGATTGATGGTCGCTTCCAATTCCGCCTTATCAACCTGTTCTATGAGCCGATTGTTGAGTGAAATGCTGGCGGCAAAATCACTTTTGCCCGGCAAAAATTGCACTTGAACATCGGACAACAAGCTACCAAGAGCTTTATTTCTTTCTTCCGATGAGGAGAGATTATCCAGATTATAACGGTCAACAAACACTTCCCAATTATTTATTACGTCCGCCAAATCACACTCTGGTCGAGCCAGCTGACTTTCTGGTGACGCAAATTTCAACAAGCTCATGGCGACAGACACTTTCACATCCAGACGCGGATTACATATGTCGAAGCCGTATTGTTCTCGCCAGTCCTTCCCCAAATTACCTATCAAATCTCCGGCGGCGGCATTGCCGGCATCTTCGAGAATATCGCCAAAAACTTTACCCTCAAATAGACTGTTCTGCCCGCGACCACCGGTGGCGATGGAGGTAGCGGTATTGACCGCCAAACGTTGGGTGAATATATCCAAAGCATCAAAGAGAATTTGATTGCCGATCGTCTCCGCCAAATATTTATCAACTTCAGCAATAGCGTCGCTAATCCAGCGATAAATATCGTATCCTGTTTGCGCGATTGTGGCGACCGCATCGGCAAAGCCCAATGCCTTAACCGGCGTCATGGCGGTAGTCAATAGTAGCACTACCACTACGGCCGTAACGATTAATTTTTTCCACTGGTTGTTAGTTTTATTGATCATTATTCTTTAAATCTTTCTTCTACCACTTGATCAAAAATAGCACGTAATTCATCGTCAGAAATAGCGTCAATCTCATCCGCCGGCGCGCCGTTGGCGATCAGTAATTCGCGTATTTCCGCTATGGAAAGACTTTTATAGTCGTCAGCGCTGAGAGTGATATTGCCATCACCGGATTGAGTCTGCAAAAACACTAAACTATTTTCGTATAATTCTTGCATGTCAGCCCGAGTTAAAATGGCTAAATCAGCCTCGGTAAAACCCATACCCGACAGCCGCTCTCGCAACTCCGCTTCTTCCAGCTGTTCAACCGTAACGGCACTCTCATCCCCCTCCGCCGTGGTCGTGGCCAAACCGCGCACACACTGCCCCTCCGCTGTACAGAGCGGGTCCGCACCACTGATTATTTCCTGTTTATCGTTTGTACCGTCCGAATCCGTGTCAGTAATATAAGCCGAAGTTCCATAAATTCTTATTTCCATGTAGTCGGACAATCCGTCCCCATCTGAATCTCGCTGTTTTAACTCCTCATCACTGGCCGCCAAAGCATTAGCCTGTACCTGCTCATGGCCTTCCGTAGCCGTCGCCGGCTCTTTCTCAAAAGGAGCGGCAATATGTTTCTGAAATTGCCAGAAAGAGAAGCCAAAAATTAATATTGCTCCCAAAAGAACACTAATATAAAAAGACGGACGCTGGACGCGCTCCGAACGTAATATCTGACTATCGGCGATGTCATGATCGCTCATTATTTGGTTTGTTCGACGTTAAGAGTACGTTAATATTATAACAATAAAGACATGAATAGTAAATGCGAGGGAGTAAGGTGCGATGTTCCTTAATTTGAGCTAGCGCTCGCAGGAGTTTTGGGCGGATGAGGGTGGAAGGGTGCGATGTTCATTAATTTGAGCTAGCGCTTGCAGGCGTTCGGGGCGGATGAGATCCTTACGCAACTCCTGCGGAGTTG
>JANLIN010000102.1 GCA_024654345.1 Candidatus Komeilibacteria bacterium | reverse complement strand
GGGGCGAGCGGTGCAGGCATTGAAAGACAATGACGCCGGCGCGGTCGGTGTCCGCGTTGAAAATACGGACGGCAGCCAACAAATTTGTGTCCGGAAATTTCCCTCGCTTTATTCGGAAATTATTACCTTACTGAAGCTAAACTCTATTATCCCAGCCCTAAATAGAAGCTATTTACAGCTTGATTTTGATTACGACAAAACTCAGCCGGTGGATAGCGTTATTGGCGCCTTCATGTTGATGTCGCGAGAATTATATCTAACCGGGGGCGGCTTTGATGAAAGCTATTTTATTTGGTTTGAAGAAGTTGACCTGTGTCGGCGTCTGACGACGGCGGGACGTCCGGTGTGGTATTGCGCGTCGGCAAAGATAGTTCATCACGGTGGCCAGAGTTTCAGCCAGCTAGCGACCGGTCAAAGGCAGGAATTATTCAATAAAGCCTTGCTCAATTACGCGGCTCGACATCAGCCCGGCTGGCAATACTTCATTTTGCGCCGACTAATACTGCCTGTTAATAGACTATTAACGGGTATTCAGCAGAGGTTAAAGATGAAAAGACATGGTTACTAAGTTAGTCAATAATTTTACAATCGGAGCCTTCTGGCTGATCGCTATTGTGGAAGGCCTGTCTTTTTGGGCGTGGCAATCGGAGATACTGGCCAACATCGCCTGGGTGCTTATCGTTCTATTGACGGCGGTGGTAAGTTGGCGACGCTTGGATTGGGGACTCTTGCTAGTGTTGGGCGAAATATTCATCGGGTCGCACGGACGGTGGTTGGTTCTGACGGTCAATGATTTTGAGCTACCTCTGCGGATGGGTATCTTTGTCGCGGTCCTGCTGGTGGCGCTGGTGATTTGGCTGAAGAAAAGGCAATGGCCATGGCGTCAAGAAAAATATCCTATTTTGTATCTCTGGCCCCTCTTTGCCTTACTTAGTTTTGTCTATGGCATTTGGCAACATGGCGCTGGTAGTGCTTTCTTGGATTTCAATGGCTATCTGTTTTGGCTTCTCTGGCCGGTATTTATTTGGGTGCGTCGTTCTGATTTTCTTATCAATATCTGGCGACTCTTGGTGGCCGCTGTAAACTGGTTGTTCTTCAAGAGTG
Organism: Candidatus Komeilibacteria bacterium; assembly: GCA_024654345.1. Classification (GTDB taxonomy): domain Bacteria; phylum Patescibacteriota; class Patescibacteriia; order UBA1558; family UBA1558; genus JANLIN01. Next base: position 2,984 of record JANLIN010000102.1, on the reverse strand, counting down.
TCTTTCTTTTTTGGGCCTTCACGGCCAATGTATCATGGCTAGATCATGAGCTTATGTATCGTTGGATCAGAGATTTGCGGTTTGGGGAGATTACGCCGGTCAATGAAACCATTTGGAGAGTATTCATGCAGTCGCAAATATATGCTCTGGCACTTTTGCTAATCTGTGTTGTTGTCTTCCTGTACAAAAAGAACAAAGCACTCATCGACAGCCACTGGTTATACTGGAATATATTCATTAGTACCTTCCTGATAACGATGAGTTTTTCCCGTAGCTTCTGGGTGGGGGGAGCCGTGACACTGGGAGCTCTGTTTGTGTTTGCTCTTTGGCAGGGAGTCAAATACACGCGTCTGGTTACCGTGGCGGCATCCCTGATTTTATTGGTACTGATTGATAGCTGGGCTTTGGGGTTGATCGGCGGCGGTCGCGGGACTACCACCATCGGTGAACGAGCCAGTGTTTCGGAACCGGCCGCATCGTCGCGTCTGGCACAGCTGGGGCCGCTATGGCAAGAGGTGATCGCCAGGCCATTGTTGGGCAGTGGTTTTGGCGAGACGGTAACCTATCTTTCGGAGGACCCGCGCCTAAAAAACGAGGCCAATCCCAGTGGTGTCTATACTACTTACGCTTTTGAGTGGGGATACTTGGATATTTGGCTCAAAATGGGCCTATTTGGGCTGCTGGCTTATCTGGCTGCAATCTGGCTCCCGATATGGCGTCGGCTCGCGCCAACGAGCCATTTTGGCGATGAAATGAAGCTCTCTTTGGGGTGGGCCTTTGCCTTGGGGGCCGTTTTGGTAGTGAATATTTTCACCCCCTACTTAAATCACCCCCTGGGAATTGCGGTGATATTGATTAACTATCTTCCGCCGCCCGAAGTTTAGCAAAAGTTCCGCCGTTAGCACCCTTTATTTAAATCTCTCTTTATCATAAAATGAACCAGCCTCGAGTCTCCATTATAATAGTCACCTACAACGCCGAGCGATATATACGTGATCTGCTAAAGAGTGTGGCTGAGCAGAAATTTTCCGACTTTGCGGTGATGATAATAGATAATCAGTCCAGTGATCAGACAGCCAGTTTTATCAGTGAAAATTATCCGCACTATGCGCTTGTAAAAAGACCACGCAATGAGGGTTTTAGTCAGGCCTATAATTTGGGGATTAGTTGGACCAAGGGTGAGTATGTGCTCTGTTTAAATCAAGATATCGTTTTAGAAAAAGACTTCCTCGGCGAACTGGTCAACTTCATGGATCAAAAGGCAGAGGCGGCGGCTGTGTCGGGCGTTTTGTTGAAAATAAAAGTCGATGGTAAAAACAATATCGTAGATAGTTTAGGTTTAGAAATGAAAAAGAGTGGCCGGGTAATTGATAGACATGAGGGAGAAGAGTACGAGGGTGGCCAGACGGAAGAAGTTTTTGGAGTTTCAGGCGCCGCCCCTTTGTATCGCCGATCTTTTCTGGAAAAAGTTAAACATCAGTCGTCCGGCGGAGAATATTTTGATCGAGATTTTTACATGTACAAAGAGGACATCGATTTGGCTTGGCGTTTACGACATGCCGGCGGTCGCGCATATATTGTATCAACCGCCAGAGCTTATCACTGGCGCTCTACCGCCAAGTCAGGCGGTACTATGTTCAATCAGTGGCGAGCGCATGCCAAACGCAGTCAATTTATTAATTATCTATCCTATCGCAACCACATTTTGACACTGGTAAAAAATGCCTACTGGTCCAATCTATTTCGCTACCTAGTACCTCTGTTGTGGTACGAACTTCCTAAACTGGTAGTCCATCTGCTCTGGCACCGGCGCCCAAATAATCTACCTCGGGTTGGCACGCTGTTGAGTGGGGCACGGCGGAAACGCCAAGAGATACTAACCACATCCGAATTATCTCCTCTCGAGGCCCGGCAGTGGCGCAAAGACTGACTGCCAACACCAGCAGTTTACAAACTATAAAGATTATCACAGCCATACATCATGAAACTATCGGTCATTATCTTAAATCACAATACACCGCGTCTGGTAAAATATTTACTTGATAATATTGAGGTACAGAAACCCACTTTTGATTATGAGCTGATTATCATCGACAATGGTCCGCGTCATGGATTACGAGACTTAATCAAGGAGAAAATACCATACCTAAAATATAAGGCGGTGCCCAACAAGGGCTATTCCGCTGGGAATAATCAGGGCCTGAAAGAGGCGACAGGGGAATACGTACTGATCGTTAATCCCGACATATATTTTCTTCCCGATACTTTCCAGCGTTTGGTTGAGTATATGGATGCCCAGCCGGCGATCGGTATGCTGGGCCCAAAACTGATTTATCCGAGCGGGGAATACCAGTATTCTTGCCTGCGCTATCCGGATTGGCGCTTGCCTTTTTATCGCCGATCATTTTTAGGAAGAACCAAAGCGGGGGAGAGGTGGTTGCGCCATTATTTAATGCAAGATTACGATCATATGACGCCACGTTCCGTCAATTGGCTCTTCGGTGCCTGTTTGCTGGTAAGACGCCAAGCTCTGGAAGAAGTCGGTTTGCTGGACGAGAATTTCTTCATGTATTTTGAGGATTTGGATTGGTGTCGTCGTTTCTGGCAAAAAGGATGGGAAGTACACTATTATCCTAAAGTTGAGGTCATACATTTTCATCACCGTGATTCGGCTGATCGGCAGGGATTGAAAGGGTTATTAACAAAGTTGGGACGGGTCCATTTGGTCAGCTGGTTCAAGTACATGCTGAAGTACAAAAACTACGAACGCTTCGATGGTCGTGGTTCGCGAAATGACGATTAAGGGTTTCGTGATTGGTTTATCGACTGCCACACGAATACTACGAAGCTACGAACGCTTTGATAGTCGTAGTACGTAGAATTACAGTTAATCGATTCGTGATTGGTTTAGAGATTGACACTCGCTACTACGAACCTACGAACGCTTTAACAATCGCACTACGCCAAATAGACGGTCGCAGTTT
>JANLIN010000100.1 GCA_024654345.1 Candidatus Komeilibacteria bacterium | reverse complement strand
CTAAGAATCCCAGAACGTATTCAATAATATTAGCCACCATGACGGGCACGTCACGTTTGCCAAGCTTAGCACTGCTAGCGACATTATTTAAGCCACTGCGGGCATTATCCAAACCGCCGGCGGCTAGTACCCGTCCGGCTATAATAAAAAAGCCGGCACTAAGAAGAGCCATCGCCGACTTCGAAACTTTATCTGAGCTGATATTATTCATGGTAGGAGTCTGTCTATAATGCAGACTTTTCCCCCCGTATTTTACGTACAGGGGGTATAGTCTAGACTATAAATACTAGTTGAGTCCGGTAGCGTTTTCCAAAGAGTTGATAACGAAAGTGGCGATAGAGAAGGCGGCCAAGACAATGACTAACCCAATCACACCGTTGATAATCAACTTGCGTCCTTTGCTGACTTTGTCCTCATTTCCACCGGCCGTCATCCACATAAAACCACCCGCGAGGATGATAATAACAGCGACCAAGCCGAGGAAGCCCAAGATAATACGAACAATGTTGGTAACGATATCCTTAGCGTCTTCATCACCGAGGCCGATATTAGCGGCGTCATTCAGACCCAAGTCAGGCGGCGTTGTTGAGGCTATGGCCATTACCGGCAAAACCATGATTGCCAACATCGCGAAAGCAATGATATTAGTTCTGGTTAAAATCTTTTTCATCATGTTCACCCCCTCTCAAAAGTTAATAATAATTAATTTTTTGATGAATAAATTATAGCAGTTTTTGGGCAATCTCACAACGTAACTGTTGATAAATCGCCCAATTGTCGCTGATCTACGACTGTGAATTTTCCAGCAGAGCAAAGACGAAGTCCACCAAACTGTAGGATGCGAAGATAACCACCAGACCGATTGTCGCCCAAACCAATGTGTCACGACCCTTGGTGATCTTGTCTCTATTACCGGCGGCCGTCATCCAAATGAAACCTCCCATAATGAAATAGATCAGTGCTATGATACCAACGAAGCCCAGTACGGCTCTGATGATGGCGGCGACAAGATTTTCCGCTGTGTTAAAATCCAGCGGGTTATTTATCTTGACCGCCAAAGCGGGGAGAGCTAATAGCCAAATGGAACTAATACCGGCTATTATTTTTAGAATTTTCATAAGCGAATAGTTTATAAATTATGGATTTGGTACACAGCAAAGAATAGTGCTGTCTCCGAGACAATTTCCCGGTTTGGTAGTGTAGGAGGTGGTATCGCATTCGCTGACCGGTTTACAGGTACCGCCCAAGGTCTGATCAGTACGTCCGCAGGCGCTGACGCAGGTCAGGGTACCGCCACTGCTCGGCGCACACACTCCCACTCCATTAGCACAAGGATTACCTTCTTGTTTGTCAGCGCATTCATTGGTAGTGGTGGTGCCTTGTTGCTGATTTATTTTGTCCAGACTATTGTATTGATTGGAGGCGACGCTACTTAGAATAGTGTTGACTATCAGCCAAGAGCCAAGCACGATAAGCATTCCGAACAGTGTATTTAATAAAATACTTTTTCCTTTCGTTATTTTTTCACTACTGCCACCGGAGGTTAGCCAGACAAAACCGCCATAAATGAAAAATAACAGAACTACCGCGCCGAGCAAGCCGAGCCCCCATTCAGCGATAGTGACTAAAACTTGAAATCCGTCATCCAAACCGCAGTTGCCCTCTTTAGCACAAGCCGGCAGAAGACCGGAAGCGGCGACTCGCCACGGCAAGAAAATAAGTGTTAACGGCAGAAGAGCTAATTTTTTCATTGCGGTTTACTAATAGTACGATTAATTTTGGCCACTGTGAGATTGAGTAAATCAATCAGTGTAAAATCCTTACCAATATTATGCCGCGCTTGGTAGATAAGATCGCGCATGATGGTTTCTGTTTCTTCCGGTTTGTAGCCGCGGTACCAGTTGCGTGAATTTAATAGTTGTTTGGCAAATATCCCTACCTTCTCGTCTTCTACTTGATCATTGATCAGTGACCGTAGGGCGGTTGGTCGGTCGATCTCTTCCAAAAAAGGTTTAACCACCTCGGGGGTGGTGGAGATGTATTTTATAAAACTCCAAGCCGGCGCTATTTTATCCTCGGCGGCGCCAAAATAGGTGCTGAGGGCCCAAAAGTCGGCATAATTCACATGTTGACGTTCGTCGATAGCTGTTTGAATCATGGGTGCGATATTGAAATTGAGTTTGGGCGCGCGGGCTTGAATGATCGGTATCTGATATGAATAGCCGATGAAATAAGCCAGCCGTCCGCTGGTAAACATATCAAGGGCGTCCGGTAGTTGATCTTCCCAGGTATAGGTGGCTTTGCCGGAATTGACAAAACTGGTGTAAAAAGAAACGGCGTTTTCCGCCGGATGAAAACTGCTGTCTTCCGGTTTCGAATTGAAAGTGGCATAACCACTCCCATTGATCATGGGTGCCCCATTCTGCATCATCAGCAGAGCCAGAATATCGCTGGCGCGAGGAACATTGCTATCCGTGCCCAGAGCAATGGCGGCTTGCTTTATTTTTTGTTCATTATCAAAAGTGGTTAACTGCGGCACCTGCTCTACTAGCTCTTCCCAGGTGCTGGCCGGCAGTGGAATCTTAGCGCTATTGAGAAGATCGCGGTTATAAAAAAGCACCAGATTATCGGCGTACAGCGGTAGTCCATATACTTTGTCGTTGATGATTACTTGTTCAGAAACGGCATCAATAAAAAGTTCCCGCACTTTGTTTCCTGTCAGGCCACTTACATCCTTGACTACTGTTACTGGTTCTTTTTTGAAGGTACCCCTAAGCTCTATGTAAGGAAGCTTCATTTTTTCCGGCATTGGAATTATTAAATTTTCGTATTTGCGTATAAAATTCGCGGGTACAGAAAAAATTTCCGGGCCACGTTTTTCCAGCCAAGCTTTGGTTAACTCCGTTTCGTATTCTTCGTATCGAAATTTGCGATAGCTGATCGTAACATTGGGGTGAACTTGTTTATAGGCGTCAATCAGGCTTTGTACTTGATCACTATCTTCCCAAACTCCCCACCACTGGATGTCTATGGGTTTAGTGAGCTCTTTAACATCCCCGGTCTGGCTTGATTTACAACCAAAACCAAACAAGGGAAGACTAAGAAGGAGAGCACCGAGGATTATTTTTTTGCGGAGGGTCATTGAATTGAATCTAAATACTTTTTCAAACCTTTATGAAGATCTTCATGTTTGAGCCCATAATTGACAGTGGCGCGCAGGAAGTCAAGCTTATCCCCGCAGTCAAAGTATTGGCCGTCTATTTCCTGGGCGTAAATGGGCTTACTTTTTTGTAGTGCCACCAAAGCGTCCGTTAGCTGAATTTCACCGTTGATGCCCGGTGCTGTGGTTTTAAGTATCTCCATTATTGCCGGTGTCATGATATAGCGACCGATAATCGCCAAATCCGAGGGTGCTTCTGTCGGCGAGGGCTTCTCTACCAGCTCAAAAACCTGATGGGTGTTATTTTCCAGACGTTTCGTAGAAAGGACACCATAGCGACTGATATTTTCACGATCAACTTTAATTGCGCCCAGTACAACGTCTTCATACTTATCATAAACATGAAGCAGTTGTTTGAGAGCCGGTACCTGGCTGTCAATGATATCGTCACCCAGTAAAACAGCGAAAGGCTCGTCACCGATCAGAGGCGCGGCGGTGGCAATAGCGTGCCCCAACCCCAGGGGTGTTTTTTGGCGTATGTAAACAAAAGTAGCCAGATCGGAAATACGGCTAATATTAGCCAATTCCTTCTTTTTATCCTTTTGTTTGAGACGATATTCCAGCTCAAAAGTACGATCGAAATGATCTTCAATGGCCCGTTTGTTGGCTGAGGTCACAAAAATAATTTCCTCAATACCGGCCGCGACCGCTTCTTCCACAATATACTGAATGATCGGTTTATCAACCAGTGTCAGCATTTCTTTGGGTTGGGCCTTGGTGGCCGGCAGGAAACGAGTCCCCAGTCCGGCGACCGGAATAACAGCTTTGCGAACTTTATTTTTCATAGCAAACAGCGAATTACATGTAAATTATACAATTTTTTTACAATTTAGGCTAGGGTATTCTAAAATTTGTCTCCACTTATACTAAATCTTTCATCTTATTCTCCAATAACTGACGCAGTTCTTCCGCGTTGGCTGCCATTTTTGCAATATAGTGCCAATGTTTTTTCATCTCTGACTCGATTTCGCTATCCATTTTCTTATCACCGGTGGAAGTGTAGTCGGCTATTTGTCCCGTCACCATCTCTTTGAGGTATTCGGCATCGATTAGCAATGATTGCAGTTCAAGCAGTAGTTTTTCGATTTGTTCTCGGGCAGCCACCGGATTATTTTTTATTTTTTCCTCGACGGCGGATTCAGCCAGATAGGGAAACTCTACCCAGGTGAGGATTTTGGCGGAATAATCAGAGGGCGAAAAATTCGGCCAAGATTTTTTCAGGTCATCCATGGCTTTCCTCCACTCTAGACTACTG
>JANLIN010000087.1 GCA_024654345.1 Candidatus Komeilibacteria bacterium | reverse complement strand
TGACCGGTCAGATGGCCAAGCTGGGGTTTATATATTTACTGCAGTTTACGGCGCTTCTGTCTCTAAATTTGGCGGTAATTAACATTTTGCCCTTTCCCGCCTTGGATGGCGGACGTATTGCCTTCATTGGGGCAGAGGCGGCACGGGGAAGACCGGCCAGTGAAAAGATTGAAGGGGTCACACACAATATCGGTTTTATGTTGCTACTTCTTTTAATGGTTCTGGTGACATTCAAGGACCTGTCCAAATATGGCGACCGCATCATCAATGTTTTAACCGGTTGGTTTACATAGTATGAATTTCCGACTACTGGGACCGTGGAATTATACCCCCGAGAGAATTTTGCGCGAGGCCGGTTATCATCAGCATCGGGATAGTTTTGTTAAGCTGGTGGGACGGGATTATTATCCGCGTTGGCATATATATGTAAAACAGGAGAGTGACAACCAGCTACTTTTTTCCATTCACCTGGATCAAAGAGCCGCCGTCCACGAAGGAATAAAGGCGCATGGCGCCGATTATGATGGTCCCTTGGTAAAGACAGAGGCGGATAGGGTGCTGGGACTGTTCGAAAAGCAACGACACCGCTAAGCGAGCCATCATTATCATTTATAAGGTTCACACAATATAATTACTATAAACGTGTTATTACCATGAGACAGACAAAATTTTTTTTAAAAACGGTCAAAGAGTCACCGGCTGACGAAACGGCGCTAAATGCGCGGTTGCTTATTCGTGCCGGCTATATAGACAAATTGATGGCCGGAGCCTATTCCTATCTGCCGCTCGGACTGAAGGTTCTGGAGAAAATTAAGAATGTGGTTCGGGAGGAGATGAATCGGATCGACGCCCAGGAAATTTTGATGCCGGCCTTACAGCCCAAAAGTTTATGGGATGAAACTGGCCGGTGGGAGGAGATGAAAGATATAATGTTTCAGTTTAAGGGTCGGGGCGGTAGTGACTTGGGACAGGGGGCTACTCACGAAGAGCCGATATTCGATATTATGCGTCGTCGTCTCAAATCCTACAAAGACCTACCGGTGGCTGTTTATCAGATCCAAGATAAATTCCGCAACGAACCGCGGGCTAAATCTGGTTTGTTACGCGGTCGCGAATTTTCCATGAAAGATCTATACAGCTTTCACGCTACGCGCGATGATATGCTGGCATATTATGATCGGGTGAAGCTGAGTTATCTGACTATTTTCGAACGATTGGGCTTGAACGCGATTGCCGTGGAAGCGTCGGGGGGAGCTTTTAGCGAGGATTATAGTCACGAATTTCAGGTTTTGACGCCCAATGGTGAGGATATAATATTTCATTGCGATTGCGGCTGGGCGCAGAATAAAGAGATTGCCAAAGTCAAAGAGGGTGATAAATGTCCGAGCTGTGGGGCTGAGAAAATAAGAGCCGATAAAGGAGTCGAGGTGGGCAATATATTTAAGTTGGAACAGAAATATTCAGCGGCCATGAAATTAAGCGTGACTGATCAAAATGGAAAATTAACGCCGGTTTATATGGGTTGTTATGGTCTTGGACCATCTCGTTTGATGGGGACGCTAGTGGAGATTCATCATGATGATAGCGGTATTGTCTGGCCGGACAGCGTCGCCCCTTTTAAAGCTCATTTACTGCTTCTCAGCCAATCGACGGTGACGAAGGAGATAGCAGATAATGCTTATGCCGAGCTTCAAAAAAGCGGTGTGGAGGTATTATACGATGACCGACCGGAATCACCGGGAGCCAAGTTAACGGAAGCTGATCTGGTAGGGTTGCCGGTGAGGATAATTGTTAGTGACAAGAATAACGGCTTACTTGAATATAAACGACGCTCTTCGGCGGAGATAAAAAAGATAGCCATCAAGGATTTGGTTTCTGAAATTAATAAAATATAAGATGCTTGGTAATATATTTCATCGCTGGTCACAAGATATTGGTATTGATTTGGGTACCACCAATACATTGGTCTATGCCAAAGACAAGGGCATAGTGGTTAGTGAGCCTTCAATTGTGGCAATAAACAATCGTACTGATCAAATACTGGCGGTCGGTGAAGAGGCGAGAAAAATGGTGGGCAAGGCACCGAGTTATATCACGGTGACGCGGCCGATAATAGCCGGAATCATTTCTGATTTTGAAGTGGCTGAGAAAATGATTAAATATTTTATCGATCGGGTACGGAAAGAGAACTATACTCTGCATCCGCGACCACGAGTTGTCATAGGGATTCCGCTCGATGTTACGGAAGTGGAAAGGAAGGCGGTAGAGGACGCGACTCTCAGCGCCGGCGCCGGTCAGGTCTATCTTATTGAACAACCGGTGGCCGCCGCTATCGGAGCAAGACTGCCCATTCAAGAGCCGACCGGAAATATGTTAGTTGAGTTGGGCGGTGGAACCACAGAAATAGCTGTTATATCTTTGGGAGGCGTGGTTACTTTCACCTCCATTAAGAGTGGCGGACTCAAGCTTGATAACGATATTATTCAATACGTTCGAGAGAACTTCAATCTTTTGTTGGGAGAGAGATCGGCGGAAGAGCTGAAAATATCGCTGGGCAATGTTTATCCAACCTCGGAAAACCCCGACCGAAAAGTGAGAGGCCGTGACTTGTATAGTGGACTACCTCGAGAAGTGACTATTAGTAGTGCGCAAGTGCGAGAGGCAATTATCAAAAATATCAGACACTTGATCGAAAGTATCCGTGATACCGTGGAAAAGACACCGCCGGAATTAGTCGCTGAAATATACCAAAAAGGTGTCGTCTTGTCCGGTGGTGGAGCTTTGATGAAGGGTATTGATAAGTTAATATCCACGGAATTAAAAATCCCGGTTCATGTAACTGACGACCCACTCACCGGTGTGGTGCGGGGCACCGGAATGGTATTGGAGGACTTAAATAGTCTCAAATCATTACTCTTACCCTCCGCTAACTAATTATGACTAAACCTTGGTCCAAGACAATTTGGATTGGCGTGGTGCTGATTTTATTGATCGCTCTACAGTCAGTTTCCGCCTGGACCACTCTGGGTAATTTTTTTAACTTCGCTCTGGAGCCAGTGCAGAGAGTTATCTATCGTAGTAGCTACACTACATATGGATATTTTCAACGTTTGTCATTCAGCCGAGATTTGGTAAGAGAAAATGACCAATTACGCAACCAGCTGACTTCACTGCAAGTTGATCATCTTGACCTGGAAAGATTACAAACCGAAAATCAATATTTACGTCAACAGTTAAACTTTATCCGCGACAATCCATTGCAAGTGGTGATGACAGAAATAATCGGGAAACCATTGTTGCAAAACAATTTATTAATAATCGATCGCGGTGCCAACGATGGTCTGGTAGAGGGCCAGCCGGTGCTGGCGGGGGAGGGGATTTTGGTAGGACGAATATATGAAGTAGAACCATCGCGCGCCTACGTCGCGTTATTGAGTAATACGAAATCATCGCTGGCCGTCACTATCAATAATAGTCAGCGCACGCAAGGTGTCTTACAAGGAAATTTGGGCTTGGGATTAACGATGGATCTAGTACCACTAAGTGAACAGCTAGCAATAGGTGATATTGTTTTCAGCTCTGGTTTTGAAAATTTTGCTACCCGACGATTTTTGGTGGGCGAAATAACAAATATAATTAAAGAGGACAATGAATTGTATCAAAAAGCGGAGATCAGACCGGCTTTTGATTACCAAAACTTGCAACATTTAACGGTGGTTATCAGCCAATGAGTGGGCGTGGCAACATTGTTATGGTAGGAGTCGGAATATTGGTGGGACTGATGTCGATGGCGGTCGGGGTTTGGAATCCGGTCGGGTTTTATTTATATCCGGTGCTATGGTTCCTGATTGTAATATATTTCAATAGTACTGAGTCAGCTCTTTGGACGTATGTAGCGGCGGCGGGATTGACAAGTGGGTGGCAAAAATCTGACATTGTACCGGAAATTATCGCTTTAATGGCCTGCGTTATATTTTTGCAGATAGTATTTCGTCACTGGCTTGTGCATCGAAATTTACTTAGTTGGCTGGTAGCTGGTATCGCTGTGCAGATGATATATTTGCTGGGTCGCTATTTATGGCAAATACTTATGGTTGATTTTGGCTCTTCTTATTGGCTTACGATAACGTGGTATTCGGTTATATTTTTTTTACTTTACAATACTTTGGGGATAATTATTATTTACGTCATAGGACGCAGTCTTCGAGCTCGAAGTGAAGTCAATCACTTGCTTAAGATATAAAATGAGCAATCAGGCAAATAATCCATTCTCGCTAAAATTTAATGATGAAATCAAAAAACAGCGGTTAGAGAGAACTCATCATGACAATGGAGGCGATGGCTACCTACCAATGAACTCCGGCTATCAAGCCGGCTCTCTTATCAGTGGCTATACTTTGCGGTGGCTATATTTTTTATTGGCCTTACTATTGGTGCTGTTAGGATTGAGGATTCTTTACCTGCAGGTATTTGTCGGTAGTCATTATCGAGCCTTGGCGGAGGGAAACAGAATCCGAGTAGTGCGGACCGAGCCGGTAAGAGGTATTATTTATGACCGTCACGGCATTAAGCTTGTGCAAAATAAACCCTCTTATGACGTGCAATATATACCAGCTGATTTACCAGAGGATGATATATTGGAAGTCATTGTCGATGAGTTGGCGCCGGCTTTGGAAATGTCGACTACTGATTTACTCGCCAAATTAAAAGATGATAAAAACTATTCATACTTACCACTACCTTTGGCAAACGATGTTTCTTATGAAGTGGCTATTAGATTGTTACTACAAGCGAAAATGTGGCCAGGTATTCAGGTCGTGGAAAGATCAATGCGGGCCTATATAGGCGGCCCAGAGTTTAGTCATGTCCTCGGTTATACTGGTAAAATAACTGCCGAGGAATATGCGGCGGCTGGTTCCTCATATCAGTTAGTTGACTATTTGGGTAAAAGTGGCTTGGAATTTCAATACGAATCAGTTTTGAGAGGACAGATTGGGGAGAAGAGAATAGAGGTGGACGCTTTAGGAAAGGAGCTTAAAATTATCGCGGAAAATGAGTCGGTGGCGGGTGGTGACTTAATCTTATCGATAGACGCTGTGCAGCAGAAAAAATTGGCGGCAACAATGACAGAGATCATGCAAGCAAAGGATTTAACAAGGGCCGCCGCGGTTGTTATGAATCCAAAAACTGGCGAGGTACTGGCCATGGTATCCATGCCGGGCTATGATAATAATCTTTTTAGCCACCAACTATCGTCGCAAACATTTACCGAACTGTTTGAAAATTCGGACAGGCCGTTATTCAACCGAACTATTTCGGGGCAATATCCCTCCGGCTCGACGATCAAACCACTAGTGGCCGCCGCCGCTCTCCAGGAGGATATAATTGATGAATTTACCACCTTTAATAGTGTCGGCGGACTTTATTATGATATCTGGTTCTTTCCTGACTGGAAGGCAGGTGGGCATGGGCCGACGAATGTCATCAAGGCGTTGGCACAGTCTGTCAATACCTTCTTTTATCGCATTGCGATTGAGGAATATGACGGACGTCTCGGTTTGGGTTTAGATCGTCTGGTAAAGCATCTGCGAGAGTTTGGCTTAGGTATGCCGACCGGTATTGATTTACCGGGAGAGGTGGCCGGCTTAGTGCCTACTCGAGAGTGGAAGTGGGAAAAAAAGGAAGAAGTTTGGTATCCTGGAGACACGATGCATTTAGCCATTGGCCAAGGAGACATTCTTGTGACGCCTCTGCAGTTGGTTAACTATATTAGTGCCATCGCCAACAATGGTACTTTGTGGCGACCGAAGCTAGTTAACCAAATGATTGTTCAACAAGAAAAACGTGTATTATCTCCAGAGCCACTGCTAAGTAATTTTATTGACCAAGATAAGCTTCGAATTGTCAGAGAAGGTATGCGGGCAGCGGTGACAAGCGGTAGTGCTCGACTTATCAATAGTGCTGAATATCAGGCCGCCGCTAAGACAGGGACGGCACAAGCCGGTGATGACAAACAACACCATTCCTGGCTGGTGGGATTTGCGCCCTATGATGATCCGGAAATTGCCTGGGTTATGCTGGTAGAAAATGCCGGTGAGAGTACTGAAGTAGCGGTGCCAATCATGAAGCGCTATCTAGATTGGTACTTCAGTCGTGAGGACAGACAATAAATACAAATAGGCATAACCCTCAGTAAACTTTGTAGACGTTATCCAGCGCGCGAGGAGGGTAAGCTGACCATTGACACTTACTAGTTGCGTATATATAGTATATATCATATTATTTAAGCAAGCGGCTCATTTTGAGCTTTAATTAATTATATGGCGGAATTACTTTTATCTCCCGAGGGGGTTGAAAAATTAAAAAAGGAACTACTTGAACGCAAAGAATTGCGGAGAGCTATTGCTGACAGAATAGCGGAGGCAAAGGAGTTGGGGGACCTTTCAGAGAATGCCGAATACCACCAGGCGCGAGACGATCAGGGTTATAACGAGGGTCGTTTGATGGAAATTGAGCAGATGCTGAAGGAGGCGAAAATTGTCAATAAAAATGATAACTCTTCAATCTCCATCGGATCGACGGTCAAATTAAAACTGGATGATAGTGAGGTTACTTATACTATCGCCGGTGCTACGGAAGCAGATCCGGCGGCCGGTTTGATTTCTTGCGAATCACCGTTGGGTACGGCTTTCATTGGTAAGAGCGTGGGTGATGAAGTTCAAGTGGAGACGCCGGCGGGGATACTAAGCTATAAGGTTCTATCAATAAAATAAGGAATGTTCATCAAGAAAATTGGTATAGATTTGGGCACAACTTTTACGCTGGTTCACGTACCCAAGCGTGGCATTATAATTAATGAACCGTCGGTGGTCGCTATCTCCGCACTTGATAGAAAAGTATTGGCTGTCGGCGAGGAGGCCAGAGACATGCTGGGTCGAACGCCGGATACTATCATTGCGCAAAGACCATTGCGTAACGGCGTGATTGCGGATTATAAGAGTACGGAGAGTATGTTGAAGTACTTTATTAATAAGGCGAGGGGTGGAGTACGTCTTTTTCGTCCCGAGGTTATGATCGCCGTGCCAGCCGGTATTACGTCTACCGAACGGCGCGCTGTGATTGATGCCACTCTGGCGGCGGGGGCGAAGGCGGCGTATATTATCAAGGAACCGATCGCGGCGGCGATTGGCGCTGATATACCGATTGGGTCGGCCTCCGGTCATATGATTGTGGATATCGGCGGGGGAACGGCGGAAATCGCTGTTATATCTCTGGGTGGTATAGTGGCAAATACTTCCGTTCGGATCGGTGGTAATAAATTTGATGCGGCAATTCAGGAGTTTGTACGAAAAAAATACGGACTGGCGATTGGTGAAAGAACGTCGGAACAAGTCAAAATCCAGATTGGATCAGCCATGTATTTGGACAATGATGAAAAATTGAACATGGAAGTCAAGGGACGAGATATGATTACCGGCTTACCCCGTGTCATCTCAGTGGACTCGGAGGATGTGACGGAGGCTTTGCAGGGGGATTTGCAAGGTATTATCAACGCGGTCAAAGCAGTGCTGTACAATACACCACCGGAGTTGTCGGCGGACGTGATGGACAAGGGAATGGTCCTCTCAGGCGGAAGTTCTTTATTGCGAAATATCGATAAGCTACTGGCGCAAGCTACCGGTGTGCCAGCCTATGTGGCGGACGACTCGCTATTGTGTGTGGCTAAGGGTACGGGGATAGCATTGGACAATCTAGAATCATATAAACGCAGTATACTGTCTACAAAATAAGGTAGGCGGGCGATTAATTTAAGCCAATATGATAATCGCTATCGATGCCAGTCGTGCCAATCGACCTCATAAGACAGGCACTGAATGGTATGCTTATAACATTATTCAGGGATTGAAGAAGGCGGATTCAAGTAACCGCTATTTTTTGTATACTGACCGCCCGTTAGAGGGTCAGCTAGCTGAACTACCACCAAATTTCTGTGCCTATCGATTGCGCTGGCCGTTTGGGCGGGGCTGGAACTACGCTCGACTCGGGTTGGCCCTTGCTCAAGCCAAACCGGAAATATTCTGGCAACCGGCTCATAATTTTCCTTTTGTAGGCGGTCAGTCCAATATCATAACCTGGCATGACTTGGCCTATGAATACTATCCCGAGCTTTATAGTGATGCGCAATTAAGGTCTTTGCGGCAGGGCGTCCGACAGCTGCGGACGCGGGCGGATAAGATCATAACCGTCAGTGATCATAGCAAAAATGATATTGTCACGCGCTATCAAATTCCGGCGTCCAAAATTGAGGTTATTCATTTAGGGATTAATAATTACTTATTCCGTCCTTACTCCACCGCGGATATTGAAGCTTTTAAGAAACGTCGAAATATTGAACAGCCTTATTTTGTGAGTATCGGTCGGTTGGAGGACAAAAAAAATATCACTAATCTCATTTTGGCGTTCAATGAGTATAAAAATAAAGGCGGAGAGGGACAGTTGCGATTGTTAGGATCGCCCGGCTTTGGTTATGAGACGATTCGAAGAACAATTGATGATAGCTCTTATAAGCAAGAGATAATTGAAGAGGGGTATATTCCACAATCCGAGTTACCACTTTTTATGGCGGCGGCAACAGCCTTGATTCACCCGTCTTATTACGAAGGTTTTGGTTTAACGGTAGTGGAGGCGCAAGCCGTGGGTTGTCCGGTTCTATGTTCGGTAAGTGGCTCATTACCGGAAGTGACCGGTGGCCAGGCCTTATTTTTTCAAGCCAATGACTATGAAGAGATAGCGGCTAATATGGACACAGTATCTGCTCAGCCAGATGAAAGCTTGATTCATCGTGGTATAGAGAATGCCCGACGCTTTACCTGGGAGGCGGCGGTGAAGAAGACGCTGGCGGTTTTTGAACAGGCGCTGAAGAAGGAAAGGCAGCGTGGAAGTGAGGAAGAGTAAAAATCTCACTTCTCCTCACACTTCTACACCTCCTCATTTCATTCCCCCTAAACCTTGACATTATATGCAGAAATATAGTATATTAAAGTCGCTCAAGAGAGCCAGACAATCGCTTTCTACTGCGGTAGAGAGAGGAAAGTCCGAACACCAGGTTTGTCTTTTGAAAAAGGCGGATAGTCGGTAATGCCGACCGCTCGAGCTCAGTTTACTGAGTTTGGGCAGGACAAGTGCAACAGAGAATATTCCAGCCCCGCCTCTGGCGGAGTGATGGGTGAAACGGTGGGAATTCCCTGACGGGAATTTATCAGCTTTCGAGTTGATAGTAAGAGACCACCAGTAGTCGTGGCGACACGATTAGCTAGGTAAACTCTATCCGGTGCAAGTTCAAGTAGGCCTCGTTACGGCGAGGCGGGTTGAGCGCAAATGAAGGCGTGCCAGCAGTGGTCGTCTAAGATAGATGATTGTCATTCAGGTCTAGCTTGTTTATCAAGTCTGATTTGAATACAGAATTCGGCTTATCAGTTCTCTTGAGCTCTTTTTGACTTATCGCTTCTTATTAATGAAGAAGTTTGAATTAATTTTTACCGCTTTGCTAGTACCTTTAGATTACCTGGTACTACTGGCGGCGGCGGTGTTGAGCTATTTTCTCCGCGTTGAAACTTTTGTTACCGACCTGAGGCCGGTATTTTTTAATATGTCTCTGCAACAGTATTTGCAGGCTGTTTACCCTTTGTTAGTCGGGTGGATCATTATATTTGCTTTAGCGGGTTTATACTCTTTCAAGCGTCTTAAACTATGGGAGGAATTAAAATATATATTTTTAGCCACTTCCACAGCCAGTTTGGCTATTATTGTAGCTTTCTTTTTTAATTCTCAATTATTTTCCTCACGGTTTATAATATTGGCTTTCTGGGTAGTGGCATTTATCCTGATATCATTGGAGAGAATAATTACTCATTACATAAAAAAGCTTTTTTATCGACAGGGGTATGGCGTACGGCGTGTTATTGTCATCGGTCAAGACGACAATACATTCAGTTTGATAGCGCAGCTGAAGAAATATCCGACCTATGGCTTTCGGGTGATAGAGCATTTGCCAGAATTCACTGCTAAGGAAGCTGAGTATATAGGAAAATTGCGCAACAAGGTGATTGTGGATGAGATAATACAGGCAGATGTCAGTCTGCCGATTGCGCAAAAGGATGAGCTTTTCAACTACTGCCAAGAAAACCAGCTCGGTTTCAAATTCGTGGCTTCAATGCTGGAGACCAAATTGACCAATTTTGATATCAATACTTTGACGGGTGTACCAGTGATTGAGATTCGTCATACGCGATTGGAGGGTTGGGGCCGGATACTGAAGAGAATCTTTGATGTAATTTTCTCATTAGCAGTCTGTATCATATTGATACCGGTATCGGCGCTGATCGGTTTGATTATTAAGCTGGATAGCGCGGGGCCGATTTTTGTGAAATTGACTCGCATCGGAATGGGTGGTCGGAAATTTACGCTCTATAAATATCGATCCATGGTTGCTAATGCTCACGAGCAGAAATCATCCATCTTGACCCACAATGAACGACTGGATGGTCCGCTTTTCAAAATGAAAAATGATCCGCGCATTACGCGAGTGGGTCATTGGCTACGCCGTCTAAGTATCGATGAGCTACCGCAGTTTTTTAATGTCTTGCGGGGCGACATGAGCGTCGTGGGACCGCGACCGCATGAACCGGAAGAAGTGGATAGGTACCAACGTCAACAGCGAAAACTGCTTAATATCAAGCCGGGTATTTCTGGGCAGGCGCAAGTCTCGGGACGTTCAAATCTTCCTTTTGTTGAAGAAGTCCGACTGGACTCGTATTACATTGAGAATTGGTCATTTTGGTTGGATATTCAAATAGTCCTCAAGACGATAGCGGTGGTTATATTGCGTCGCGACGTCGCCTAACAATTAATCAGTCGAATGTGAAAGTAGCTTTAGCTCATGATCATCTTTTTCAGCTCGGTGGCGCGGAGAATGTGACACTGGAATTTCACCGACTGTGGTCGGAGGCGCCTTTGTATACTTTAATATACGCCCTGCGAGAGCCGGGAGAATTTGGTCGGATGGATATTCGAACATCCTTTCTCCAACATTTACCGGGCGCGAAAAACCATCTGCGCTACTTTTTATCATTGATGCCGATTGCCTGGGAACAATTTGATTTCTCGGATTATGACATTGTATTGTCATCGACTTCGGCATTGGCCAAGGGGTTGATAACCTCACCAGGCACCCTGCACATCTGCTATTGCCATACCCCGACCAGATACTTATGGAGTGATACACATAGTTACGTTGAGGAGCTTAAACAACCGCGTTTGATAAAGAAAATTCTGCCACTGGTACTACCCAAATTGAGGATTTGGGATATGTTTGCCTCCCAGCGTGTGGACTT
>JANLIN010000068.1 GCA_024654345.1 Candidatus Komeilibacteria bacterium | reverse complement strand
TGGTTATATTGAATATTGATCACCCCGATGTGGTGGAGTTTATCAACTGTAAAGCTCACGAAGAGAAGAAAGCTTGGGCATTGATTGATGCCGGTTATGATGGGGCTTTCAATGGAGAGGCTTACAACTCAATTTTCTTCCAGAACGCCAACAATAGTATTCGTGTGTCTGATGATTTTATGCGCGCCGTAGAGGAAGACCGAGATTGGTACACTAAGTATGTCACCACCGGCGAGATCGCCGATACATACAAAGCACGCAGCCTGATGGAAATGATTTGTGAAGCAGCTTGGATATGTGGTGATCCGGGACTCCAGTTTGATACTATCATTAATAAGTGGCACACCTGCAAGAAATCAGGACGGATCAATGCCTCCAATCCCTGCTCAGAGTATATGTTTCTTGATGATTCCGCCTGCAACTTAGGCTCATTAAATCTTCTAAATTTTGCAGACAGCCGGGGTAATTTTGATATAGAGAAATTTGAAAGAGGTGTGGAAATAGCGACATCGGCTATGGAAATAATAGTTGATAATTCTGCCTACCCAACCGAAAAGATAACGCAAAATAGCTTTGATTTCAGACCCCTGGGGTTGGGTTACGCCAACCTCGGAGCACTACTAATGGTGCGAGGACTGCCTTATGATTCGGACGAAGGGCGCAATTTTTCGGCCGCTATTACTTCTCTCATGAGTGGTGTAGCCTACCGTCGTTCATCCGAAATCGCCGCCAATTTGGGACCCTTTAAGTACTATCCGGATAATGAGGAGAGCTTTTTAAATGTTATTAATATGCACCGTGCCGCGGCTTATAAAATCAAGCAAGACGGCGTGCCTGAAGATTTATGGGAGCGATCCAAGCTGGCTTGGGATGAAACTTACAAGATTGGACAGAAATATGGCTTCAAGAATTCTCAAATCTCTGTCATTGCGCCGACCGGGACGATCGCTTTTCTAATGGATTGCGATACCACCGGTGTGGAGCCGGATATTGCCCTGGTTAAATATAAATGGCTGGTTGGTGGTGGTATGATGAAATTGATCAACCAAAGCGTTCGTCCGGCCCTACTGAATTTATCCTATAGCAAAGAGGAAGTCGATGCTATTATCAAATATATTGATGAGAAGGATACGATTGAAGGTGCGCCGGCTCTCAAGGAGGAGCATCTAGCGGTCTTTGACTGTGCTTTCAAGGCCCGAAATGGGAATCGGTCAATTCACTATATGGGGCACATCAAGATGATGGGAGCGGTCCAACCATTTTTGTCAGGCGCGATATCAAAAACCGTTAACATGCCCAAAGCCGCCACCGCCGAAGATATCAAAGAAGCTTATATGGCCGCTTGGAAGCTGGGCGTGAAGGCGATTGCCGTCTATCGAGATGGTTCCAAACGAACCCAACCATTGACTACCGGTAAGGACAAAGAGGAAGATGCTAGCACCAAAAAGAAAGAAGGCGATGGCAAGCCGCGACGGCGTCAGATGCCCATTGAACGTCAAGCCATAACACACTCCTATCAGATTGGAAATCATAAAGGGTACATAACGGTTGGAATATTTGAAGACGGCACGCCCGGTGAAATATTCATATCCGCCGCCAAAGAGGGTAGTGTCATATCCGGTCTTTTGGATTCATTCGCAGTCTCTATCTCACTGGCCTTGCAGTACGGGGTGCCTTTGCGTGATCTGGTGAACAAATTTAGTCACTCTCGTTTTGAACCGGCTGGCTATACAAACAATCCGGAAATCAGAATAGCCAAATCCATCGTGGACTACATATTCCGTTGGTTGGGCATGAAATTCTTATCACGCGAGGATCAGATGGCATTGGGTGTGGCCAATCATGAATCCGACGAAAACGGGAATGGTATCCGACACCATGAAAAGGAGGAGACAGCGAATAAGGTCGTTAAGACGAGTCTAGAAAATAGCATAAAAGGCGCCGCTCTAGGTACGTCGGACAACGTAACTTTTGAAATGCAAGAAGATGCGCCCCCCTGCGATACCTGTGGCGCGATAATGGTGCGTAACGCTTCTTGCTACAAATGTCTAAATTGTGGCTCCACCAGCGGGTGTTCATAAAATTTTAACCGACAGACGTTATAGTTCAGCCAGCGTTGTCAGCAGATAAAATCCCAAGAAGGAGTTGGCCGTACGGTTGACTCCTTCCTGATGAAATTTGAGATTTATGAAACTAAAAGGTCAAATCCAGGTGTACACTGGGCATGGCAAAGGAAAGACTACGGCGGCGTTGGGTTTATGCCTGCGCGCCCGGGGACGAGGTTTAAAAACAGCTATCATATTTTTTGATAAAGGTGGATGGCACTACGGCGAAAGAGAATCACTAGCTATTTTAGGAATAGATTTTTGGGTGACGGGTAAAGAGAGATTCAATGAAAAAACAAGGCGGTTTCGGTTTGGCGTCAATGATGGAGACAGAGACGAGGGGATGCACGGTATTGATATAGCCCGCCAGTTGCTGAAGGAGAAAGAATATGATTTACTTGTTTTGGATGAAATAAATTCTACCGTGGCTCTGGAGATTGTAAGTTTGGAGGCGGTATTATCCCTGATTGACAAGCGGTCCGCAAACACAGAGCTGGTACTTACTGGGCGAGATGTGCCGTCGGCCATCCTCGAACGTGCCAATCTAGTGACTGAAATGAGACCGATCAAACATTATTACTACGAAGGTATTGATGCGCGGGCGGGGATTGAGTACTAAATTAATTGATAAATTATTATATACCAGAACTATGAAGATCATCATTAAGAGTACGAATTTTTCATTAAGCGAAGATAACAAAAAACTTATCACTGAGAAGATTGGTGATGTCGACAAATTTTTTCCCAATATAATAGAGGCACGAGTCGAGGTAGAATTTGATGATAATAAGAGAGGCGGAGACAAGTTTCGTTGCGAGGTCAATTTATCTGTCCCGGGCCGATTGATCAGAGTGGAGAAGGCGACTGATGATTTTGAGAAATCCGTGAACAAAGTAAAGGATCACCTAAAAGTGGTACTGGCTAAAGAGCGAGGTAAGCAGCTTTCCTTGAAAAAGGCACAGATCAAATAAACAAATTCATTCAAAATAAATAGGAGTCAAAATTGAACCTTAAAAATGCAAATATTAATCGCAGTCTAATGGTGGCGGCGTTTATGTTACTGATTATTTTCGTGGGCAGGCTATGGCTGCATCCGCCAAATTTCACACCTCTGGGAGCGATTGCTGTATTAGCCGCTTTTTATCTTCCAAAAAAAATAGGATGGTTGGTAGTACCCGCCATATTACTGATGACGGATCTGTGGTTGGGATTTTATAATCCTGGACTCCAACTTGTCGTCTATGCCAGCTTTCTATTTTATTGGCTAGGTGGTCTGTGGTCTGCGAGGACAAATTCGCCATTGAAGATATTGAGTGTCGGTATAGTTAGTGGGCTATTATTTTTTATCACGACAAACGGTATGGTCTGGTTAACGACCGGCTATTACGGGTCGGGTATTGAAGGTCTGATGGCCGCATATGTTGCCGGACTACCTTTTCTTCGTAATATGATAATCGGTGACTTGGTTTTTATAACCGGGTTGGTGATTTTACCGGTCATGTCGGTAATGTCGGTACAGCGTCTGCCAAGCTTCTCCAATTTCTCCCAATAAATCAAGGGTTTTCGTGCTGAGCGAGAACCCTATTTTTTTACTATGAATTGTTTCGCATCGCATTATTTTCCTTTACAATACCACAATGTCCCTTTGTTTAAGCGAAAAATGGTTCTCGTGGTGAAGTGTAGGTGTCCGGGCATCTATATAGATGCCCGGACACC
>JANLIN010000063.1 GCA_024654345.1 Candidatus Komeilibacteria bacterium | reverse complement strand
TTGCTTTGCTTGCTGACGAGTCATTGACGTTAGTGTACCAGTTAGAACGAAAACCTGTCTAGTAAGCGGGCCACTGCTTTCTTGAGAAAAGGGTTTGATAATGACCCCATATTCTTGGAGTTTTTTCACAAATTGAAGGTTGTCTGGATCCGCCGCCCAGGTGGTGATGGCTTCGGCCACCTTGGCACCGACATCCGGTACCAGACGCAAGGTCTCGGCTGACGCTCGTAAAATTTCATTCCAACTCCCGAAGTGCCGAGCCAGCGCGACCGCCGTTTCTTGACCGACGTGACGTATACCCAGAGCGTAAATAAATCGCGGCAGTTCAACGGTTTTGGCGGCGGCAATGCTGGTCACCATATTTTGCGCTGACTTAGCGGCAAATCTTTCCAAGGGAGACAAGTCCCCCACCGTCAGGGTAAATAAATCAGCCGCGTCCGCGATCAAGCCCTCATCCAAAAGTTGCGCCACTATTTTTGGCCCGATTCCCTCCATATTAAAGGCGGCTTTGCTGACAAAGTGGTTGATTCTTTCTTTTTCCATGGCATAGCATTTTGGATTCGAACAGTAGTGATTGACCTCTCCGGCCGGTCTGATGATGTCACTCTGACAAATAGGACATTTTTTTGGCATCTGAAATTTCTTCTCTCGGCCACTACGCAGTTTAGTCAGCACCTCCATCACATCCGGTATGATATCGCCGGCCTTTTGTATAACCACCGTGTCTCCGATCCTGACATCCAATCTTTTTATTTCATCAATATTATGAAGGGTGGCCCGTGATACCGTCGTGCCGGCGACGGACACTGGTTCCAAAATCGCCACCGGCGTCAGGGTGCCGACTCGACCGACTTGAACCTGAATATCCAATACTCGGGTGGTTACTTGTTGCGCCGGAAATTTGTAGGCTATCGCCCACCGCGGTGCTTTGCCGGTGAAGCCAAGCACTGCCTGCAAGCGACGGCTGTTAACCTTGATAACCAAGCCATCTATGCCATAAGGCTGTTTATCTTTTTTGGCTTGCCAGGCATCATATACTTTTTGCACCGCCGTCAGATCCTCGCAGTAGACAAAGTGAGGATTGACTTTGAAACCCAAACCTTGCAACTCTTCCAACTCCGCTATCTGTGTCCGCGGCAAATCTCGACTATCGATTTCTATGTCATAAATATATGAATCAAGCTGACGACGAGCCGTCACTTTGGGATCGAGCTGACGGATAGAGCCGGCGGCGGCATTGCGAGAATTGGCAAACAGGGGCAAATTTTCCTCCGCCCGCTGAGCATTGATGTTTTTCAAGGTGGACTGAGCCAGCCAAGCCTCACCCACCACGGTTATATTACGGTGGCCGGCCAGCCGCAGAGGGATACTCTGAATAGTCTTCAGCTGTTCGGTGACATTTTCACCGACCACTCCGTCACCGCGCGTCGCCCCCTGCACCAGGTAGCCATTCTCGTAGGTCAATATTATTTTCAATCCGTCAATCTTCAGTTCACAACAGTAGTCTATTTTGTCGATAATTCCTTCGGTCAACAAAATTTTCTTCAATTTTATCTCCCAGTCTTCGATCTCTTGCGCCGAAAAAGCATCAAGCAGAGACCACTGCCGCATCGCGTGTTTTACTTTGCTGAACTTTTTCAAAGCGGTGCCACCGATTCTTTCTAAAGGAGAATCAGATGTCTTCAGCTCCGGCCACTCTTCTTCCAGTTTTTTCAGCTCTCTGGTCAAAGCATCATAAACACTATCATCCACCTCCGGCTGATCCAAAACATGGTATTTATAACGCAGATCATTTATCTGCGCCGTTAATTTGTCTATTCTCTTCTTTGCTTCCGCTTTGATCATAAATATCAGTAAAGTATAGTCATAGCCAAAGTCAATAAGTAATCTCCATACCACCAGGTCACCGTGGCGGCACCGATCAGAAAAGTCCCCAAAGGCAATCGATCCCGCCAGGAGAACCGCCCACTCCACATCAACCCCAGCGCGGTCATCCCACCGCTCACATAGGCCAACCACAGGCTGATTAATAACAATTTCCAGCCTAGCACTAGGCCCAGATAAATCCCCAGCGTCATATCGCCACTGCCCTGTGACCGCCCGCCGGTTAAAATATACAGTCCACCAAACCAAATCAGAGCCACCGCCACACCGATCACCAGACTCAAAATGGAAGTTCCCAGTAATGCCGAAAAGATAATGGCGGTAATAACCCCTGTCCAAACGAGAATATCAGGAATCAACTGCCAGCGTAGGTCATAATAAAATATTCCTAACCAAAAAATTGTCGTTACTTGGAAATATAAATATTCCAGACTGTATAAATCGCCGGACGCCACTAAATAATAATAACCGAGGACAAAAAGTAGCCCTCCGCTAATTTCCAGCCATATATAGTGTGCGCCGATCTTCTGGCCACAGTGGCGGCATTTGCCTCTGTTTACTAACCAGCTAAAAATCGGCACCAGTTCTCTCGCTGTCAGTACTTCTTTACACTCCGGACAGTGCGATCGCCCTCGCCACCATTTACTGTTCTGACGCAATCGATAAACAATAGAACCGACAACACTGCCGAAAACGGCCCCAACACAAAATAAGATTAAGAACATAACCATAATCAGCCATTATAATAACGAGCGGTGATTCTGTTGGTTGTTATAAAGCCGGATCAGTCGGCGAAATACCGGTGGGCGTCGCGAAACAAGTAGTATCTTTCAAACAGCCATTGCTCTCGTTATCATTCTCAAACCAAAAACGAATTTCGTACCGCAGACCATCAATATCGGATTTGTAATAATAACCCCGATTACCTTTCGGATCGGCCGGTACCGACGGCATTAATAATTCTCCCTGCGGTTCACTGCCAAATCCTTGATTCAATCCCGTGGCTAAAGTTCCGGTAGCCCGCGTTCCGAGTAGAAAATTGTCATCCGTAATATAAATAGGGTAACGACCGACTTCATTCAAGTAGAGATTTAGCGCCGTTTGCAACTGGCGTATATCCGACAACCGTTTAGCATCACGGGACTTGGAATGTGCCGCCGACAAGGACAAAGACATCACTACCGATAGAATGGCGATGATTCCAACGACTGTTAAAATCTCTACCGTTGAAAAACCTTTTTTATTCATTTTTTTGTTCATTAATATAATTAAGTACTTTTCGTGGCTTGTTCACGCATGGCTAAACCCACCGCTACCGCCATTCTGGTTCCGATATTTTCCAATAGCGGCTGTAGCGCGGGGTCGTATTTAATATCATGCCAGGGATTTCCCACGTAGACCGGCACATTGAACATATTCATCAGATAATCACTTAGTCCGGGCAATGATGCCGATCCGCCTACCAGTACAATTTTCTCGATCTGTCGGCCGGCTTGACCGCGATACATTTCAAACACGTATTTAACAGTATTCAAAATTTGCGTCAGTGATTCTTCCACTACCGTCGGCAGCTGCCGTCCGGATTTTTGCATGGCCAGATCAGTTTTGAACTGCTCCGCTTCCGCCGTGTCTATGCCCATAGCGACGGCTATGCTTTTGGTGATATTCCACCCGCCGATATCTATACTGCGATTGAGTACCGGTAATCCGTTTTCAATGACAGCCATATCCGTGGTCATTGAGCCGATGTCAATGATCATCGTCAACTCTCGATCGCGCCGCAGTAAGGCTCTACCCAAAGCCGACGCTTCGGTCTCGATGGCTTTTAACTGCAGTCCGGCGATTTGAAATATATTTTGGTACCGTTTCACCAGTTCTCGCGGCGCCGCTGTTACCAAGACACGCAAATATTCTTTGGCTGATGATGAAATTTTGCTCTCATCCGTACCCGCCGCTACGGCCGTTTTGCTTTCATTGCCGGAGCCAACGATTTGCCACTCCAAAATCATCTCTGCCAAAGGTTGCGGCAGATACTTCTGCGCCTCTCTTTGCACATAGGTGCCAATATCATTGCTATTACTTTTCGGCACGTTCACCACGGTGGTGAAGACCGCAAAAGTAGGCAAGGCGGCCACCGCTTGATTGGTGGTAATACCGGCTTTGACGCCCAACTGTTTCAAGACTTCACCCAATTTCTGCTGACTCTGTTCATCTTTATCATGAATGACATCACTGGCGACATCCACGTAACCAAAGGTACGTAGTACATAGTTCTTATCTTTTAACCCCAGTTCGGCAATTTTAATACTGGCGGTACCGATTTCCACCCCGAGAAAAGCCGCTTCTTTATGAAATAATCCTTGGAACAAACTCATGGACTGAAACTATTCTTTAATTGACTATTAAGTACCATTATTATACAATATATAAGCATTTTTCGCTACACTTTTTGACCGCCTTTTCGACCGATCCCTTTGGTCACCGCTAACAACACTCCCAAATCAAACAAAAATTCATATTAAGATATTTAGACAATTTATTTATAATCAATACTCATTTATGTCTACCCTACTTATAATCATTATTGCCCTAGTACTTTTGGTCGCTGGTTGGCTGATCACTGCTTACAACGGTTTGATCAGATTACGGAATCGCGTTGAGGAAGCTTGGTCGGATATCAATGTTCAGCTGAAGAGACGTTATGACTTGATCCCTAACTTGGTCGCCACTGTCAAAGGCTACGCCCAGCACGAACAGGAAACATTGGACAGAGTCATCACCGCTCGTAATCTGGCCATGCAAGCCGGCGGCAGACAGGAACAGGCGGCTCTGGAAAATGAGCTAAGTCAGACTTTGAAATCCATTTTTGCCTTATCCGAAAGCTATCCGGATCTAAAAGCGAACCAAAATTTCCTTAAACTCCAAGACGAGCTGTCAGATACAGAAAACAAGATTCAGGCCGCGCGCCGTTTTTACAACACCAACGTCCGTGACTTCAACACCAAACTACAGGTTTTCCCGACCAATTTGCTAGCGAAACAACTGGGTTTCACCGCCCGCGAATTTTTTGCCACCACCGAAGCCGAGAAAGAAAACATCGCCGTTACTTTCTAAACGAAGCGTGGAGGTGAGGAAGCGCTGAAGCGAGGTCTGCGATAATCGTCATCTTCTCACTTCAACGCTTCCTCGCTTCCTCGCCTCCCCCTCCCCCCCTATGTACAATCAAATCACCAACAACAAAAGAAAAACCTGGTTACTAATGGCGCTTTTCATCGGCGTCATTATTGCTTTGGGTTGGGCTTGGCACTATTGGTATGGAGGTGGCTACGGCATAATAGGCATCGCCGCGATTTTTGCCATTGTCATGAGTCTGACCGGCTACTATGGCGGCGATAAGATCGCGATCGCGGCCGCCGGCGCACACCCGGTAAAAAAGTCAGATAATCCCTATCTATATCGTTTAATCGAAAATCTATGTATCACCGCCGGACTACCTCTCCCTAAAATATATATAATCCCTGACCAGTCCATCAACGCCTTCGCCACCGGTCGAGATCCGAAACACGCTTCCATTGCCGTTAGTGAGGGGGCGCTTAAGTATCTGGAAAACGAGGAGCTGGAAGGTGTCCTAGCGCACGAACTTTCTCATATCAAAAATTTTGACATCCGGCTTTTGACGATCGTCATTGTCTGCATCGGGCTGATCACACTGTTGGCGGATTTCTTCCTCCGGGCCAGACTGTTTGGCATCGGCGGCAGTCGCCGTGATGAGAGCGGCGGCAATGCCGGCGCTATCCTGGTAATTGTCGGCTTGGTGCTAGCTATCCTGGCGCCACTCTTCGCTCGTCTGATCCAATTCGCCATCTCGCGCCAAAGAGAGTACTTGGCCGATGCCGATGGCGCGATGCTAACCCGTTACCCCGAGGGCTTGGCCGCGGCGCTGGAAAAAATCAAAACTCAAGCCAAACCTCTGGCCCGCGTAAATCGAGCCACCGCCCACCTCTATATCAGTAATCCCTGGGCAAACTTCGGCAAAAAAATCTCCCACGCCTTCTCCACCCACCCACCGATTGAGGAGCGTATTAAAAAACTAAGGGAGATGGCGTAAAACTGTTAAAATTGCAAAAAAAAGACGGGCCGCGTCACCGAATCGAAGGGTGTCGTGATTCGGTGTCGTTCGGTGTCGGTGTGGCAGCCCGCTTGAACCACTGTTGACCCGCAAAAGAGACGGGCTGCGCCACCGTTACCATCACCGAATTCAAGGGTATCGGAATATCTCAATGCCTAAGACTGAATAAAGGGTCCGATGTTCGTTAAGTTGAGCTAGCGCTCGCAGGCGTTCGGGGCGGATGAGGGTGGAACGGTCCGATGTTCGTTAAGTTGAGCTAGCGCTCGCAGGCGTTTTGGGCGGATGAG
>JANLIN010000061.1 GCA_024654345.1 Candidatus Komeilibacteria bacterium | reverse complement strand
TGAGCCAGGATATATGATTGATGATAAAGTATTGCGGCCGGCCAAAGTAATAATCAATAGTAAATAGATAATTTTGGATATATAATTAACGGACAGGGACGGCTTGATCAATCGTGGTCACCGCAACTGTCTTAGAAGGAGATTTGAAAATGTCAATAGTAAGATGGACACCAACTCCAGCTTGGGATCCTTTCTCAGAAATGGAGTCCATGTTGGAGCAGTTCGGTGGGCGTGGAGCCAATTCTTTCGTGCCACCGATGAATATTTATCAGACCGATGAGGAAGTCAAGGTGGATGTACCACTACCGGGTATAAATCCGGATGATGTGAAGGTGTCAATAGAAAACGATGTACTGACCATCCAGGGAAGCTCGCAGAGCAAAACCGAAGTGGATGAAGCGAATTTCTATCGTCATGAAATTCGGACTGGCAGTTTTTATCGAAGCGTGGCTTTGCCCACGGCCGTCAGCGGGGATAAGGCTGAAGCCACCTACGAAGACGGCGTACTCAAGTTGAATATACCGAAAGAAGAAAGAGCTAAGCCCAAATCTATCAAAGTCAAAGTTAAAAAGTAATCGCTGTCTGTCTGCGGCGGGAGGCAAGAGGAATAAATCCTTTTTTGCCTCCCGCCAAGGTTTTCAGCCTAAGTCAATGGATTTTAGTAAGCATTCAATTCGGCTAGTCCAAAGATGTCCCATCTGCAATCGGGAATATCAAATGAATCGCGTGCAGATAATAGAGGAGTGGGGGAACAGCTTTCTGGCCTACATGACCTGTACTTTTTGCCAATCCAGTATTATGGTGCGGGTGATGAGTATGCCACAAGGTTTGGTGGGTAGTGCTATTCTGACTGAGCTGTCGCCGGAAGAAATCACGAAGTTCAGCGAACAGGAGGGGATTAATGCCAATGACGTCTTGCGGGTTTATGAGGTCAATCAATCCTCGGGCCTTTTAAAAGAGATAATCAAGAATAACAATTAAACTATTAATAATAAAACAGATATGGCTAAAATATTAGGAATTGATCTGGGAACCACCAACTCCGCCGTAGCGGTGATAGAGGGTGGTCAGCCCAAAATACTGGAAAATGCCGAAGGTAATCGGACGACCCCATCAATGGTGGCGATGAGTAAGAGTGGCGAGCGGTTGGTGGGACAGTCGGCCAAACGTCAAGCGGTTGTGAATCCCCACAATACTCTTTTCTCTATCAAAAGATTGATTGGCCGGCGCAGTGATGATGAAGAAGTTCAAAGAGACGTAAAAGTAATGCCTTATAAAATTGAAAAGGCCGGTGATGGGATAAAGGTGGTCATGGGTGATAAGAACTACAGCCCGCAGGAAGTAGCGGCAATGATTTTGCAGAAGCTAAAGGCGGACGCCGAGGCAAAATTGGGGGAGAAAATCTCAGAGGCGGTAATAACCGTACCGGCCTATTTTGACGATTCACAACGACAGGCCACCAAGGATGCCGGTGAAATTGCGGGTCTAAAGGTGCGTCGTATTATCAATGAACCGACAGCGGCGGCGTTGGCCTATGGCTTTGACAAAAAGAAGGATCAGCAGATCGCCGTTTATGATTTGGGTGGCGGTACTTTTGATATATCCATACTGGAGGTAAGCGGTGATACGGTAGAAGTAAAAGCGACCAACGGGGATACTCACCTTGGTGGGGATGACTTTGACCAAAGGATAATCCAGTGGCTGATAGATGAATTCAAAAAAGACCAAGGGATTGATCTTGGTAATGACAGTACGGCCTTACAAAGATTGAAAGAATCAGCTGAGAAGGCCAAGATTGAGCTGTCTACGCAAACTGAAACGGAAGTCAATCAACCCTTTATCACGACTGATGCCAACGGCCCCAAACATTTGCTAATAAAGATGAGTCGTTCCAAACTGGATGAATTGGTGGGGGA
This sequence comes from Candidatus Komeilibacteria bacterium, assembly GCA_024654345.1. Taxonomy (GTDB): domain Bacteria; phylum Patescibacteriota; class Patescibacteriia; order UBA1558; family UBA1558; genus JANLIN01. Next base: position 2,651 of record JANLIN010000061.1, on the reverse strand, counting down.
TTTGGTGGACAAAACGCTGGAACCGGTGGAAAAGGCACTGGCTGACGCCGGCTTTGCCAAAGGTGATATTGACGAGGTCGTGATGGTGGGCGGTATGACAAGAATGCCTATGGTGCTAAAAAAGGTGGAAGAATTTTTTGGAAAAAAACCCAATATATCAATGAACCCGGATGAAGTGGTGGCGATGGGGGCGGCCGTTCAGGCCGGTGTACTGCAGGGCGATGTAAAGGATGTTTTATTGTTGGATGTAACCCCCTTAACATTGGGCATCGAGACATTGGGCGGCGTGGCAACACCGATAATTGAGCGTAATAGTACGGTGCCGACCTCCAAGTCACAAATATTCTCAACGGCCGCTGATAATCAAAGTTCAGTGGAAATCCACGTCGTACAAGGGGAGAGGCCGATGGCCGCTGATAACAAAAGTCTAGGTCGATTTATCTTATCAGGTATACCGCCGGCGCCGCGTGGCGTACCGCAAGTGGAAGTCACATTTGATATCGACGCCAATGGAATTCTGAGTGTCAAAGCCAAAGACAAGGCGACCAATCAAGAGCAATCAATAACCATTACCGCCTCTTCCGGATTGAGTAAAGATGAAGTGGAAAAAATGAAGAAGGAAGCAGAGGAACACGAGTCGGAGGACAAGAAGAAAAGAGAAACAGTGGATACGAAGAACAACGCCGAGAGTGTGATTTTTAACACCGAGAAGGTTCTCAAGGATAACGGTGACAAGATACCGGAAGATGTAAAAAAAGAGGTCCAGGGAAAATTGGACGAGTTGAAGAAAGTTAAAGATGGTGAGGATGTGGAGATGATAAAAAAAGTCTTGGCGGAAGTTAATGAGACCGTGACTAAAATCGGTCAGGCGATGTATCAGCAGTCGGGACAGCAGAGTCAGGGAGAGCCGACCGGTGGAGAGACGAACAAGGAAGACAAACAGGAAGAGAAGAAGGAGGATAAGACGGTCGAAGGTGAGTATGAAGAGGACAAAAAAGAAGCTGAGACAAAGTAACATAATCAATTATGCAAGCGGCACTGTTCGAAGCGAAGGAGCGGGGCCGTTTTGCTTGAATGACAAATTTATGACTAATGAAAATAAGTCCCAAATCCAAATAAGCGACAATATTGCCGGGGCGGAATACACCAATGCCATGCAGATCCGTCATAACAAGGACGAATTTCAGATGATTTTCATGAATCTGATGCCACCTTCGGGACGGGTGGTCAGTAAGATCGTTTCTACGCCGGGACATATGAAGCGTATATTGGAAGCCATGAAAGATAACCTCAAGAAGTATGAGGATCAGTTTGGTGCTATTGACGAAGCCGAGGCGCCCAGCGGTCTCGGTTTTAACAGTGATAAATAAGTATATTAATTATTTGGCGCCGCTATGAGCAAAGATTATTACAATGTGTTGGGAGTGAGTAAAGATGCCAAGAAAGAGGATATAAAGAAGGCGTTCCGGAAATTGGCGCATGAATATCATCCTGACAAAGGTAAGGGAGATGAGCAGAAATTCAAAGAGATAAACGAGGCGTATCAAGTTTTATCAAACGATCAAAAGAGACGGCAGTACGACCAGTTTGGCAGTGCTGGTGTTGGCGGTGGACAAGGAGCTTCGGGATTCAACTGGCAGGATTTTGCCGGTAGCGGCAATCAGTATCAGAATATCAATTATGATGATCTAGGTGACATCTTTGGCGGGTTTGGTGACATTTTTGGTTTTGGCGGCCAGTCACGAGGAAGGCGACGCGGACCCAGTCGGGGCCAGGATATTGAGATTGAAGTGACCATTGATTTCATGGAAAGCTACACTGGCGTATCAAAGAATATTCAGCTCAAGAAAAGAGTAGTGTGTAAGCACTGCTCCGGTCAGGGGGCTGAGCCGGGCACCAAAGTGGAAAAATGTCCCCAGTGCGGGGGGAGTGGTCAAGTCAGAAAGGTACAAAATAGTTTTTTTGGACAGATAGCCACTTCGGCTCCCTGTCCTAGCTGCGGCGGCGAGGGCCAAAAAATATCTCAAGTCTGTAAGGTATGTCGAGGCGAGGGTATTGAAGATGAGTTGGCGACTGTCAAAGTGGCCGTACCGGTCGGAATTGCCGATGGGCAGACACTACGGTTGATGGACCATGGCGAAGCCGGACGCAAAGGCGGTGCCAGCGGTGATCTCTATGTGCGCATCCGTGTGCGATCGGCTAAAGATTTTCGTCGGGAAGGGGACAATCTGCATCTGGATGTTTCCATCAACCCTTCGCAAGCTCTGTTGGGGGATAAAATAGATATCCCGACCGTGGTGGGTAGCATTAAACTGAAAATACCGGCGGGGACGACGGCCGGTAATAAAATCAGAGTGAAAGACAAGGGGATGCCGCGTTTAAACGACCGTGGGCACGGTGATTTATATGTGCATATAAAAATAAATATCCCCGATAATCTAACTCGAGAACAGAAGAGGGTCGTGGAAGAACTGAAGAAAAGCGGACTATAGCTTTTTTATGGTATATTCTTTGGTACTATCTTCGATCGTATAACCGGCTACCTCTATTTCTTTGCGAAGTTCGTCGGCGTGCGTGAAATCCCGGTTAAGCTTAGCCTGCCAGCGTGCGGCGGCTAATTCTATTATTTTGGTGGGTATGTCGGCAGTGGG
>JANLIN010000040.1 GCA_024654345.1 Candidatus Komeilibacteria bacterium | reverse complement strand
CTTGGTCTGTGAGGTGAAATCATCGAAAAAAGACCTAACACTAGCCTATAAATTGGTCAAAAAACAGTGCCCGAGGCACTAATTAGTGCCTCGGGCACTGTTTTTAGCGACGCTTAGCTCCGCACACTGCTTTCTTTGGAGTTGACAGATCGGAGATTAAAAACAGGGGTCCAACCTCTAATTAGAGGTTGGACCCCTGTTTTCGTATATGAAATATGGCGGCTTTTATTTTTGACCAACTACCTTTATAATACCCGCATGCCTTTATTTCGCAAAAAGAAAACCAAGTATATATGGCTGATCATTGGCGCTGTTATCATTGGCCTGCTTTTTTATTCAATAATGGTGCTCACTTCTTTGCGCTGGCACTTGAATGAGTTGGCTGATCAAGTGGAGAGGATTGTTGCCGTGGATGGCAAGATGGATATTGAACAGAGTCAGAGCTCATTACTCGCTGGCCAAACCATCATCGCGGAGGCGCAAGAGGATTTGCGCAAGCTAGGCTTTGTCAGAATTATTCCCATTGTTTCGGCCTTTCATAAAAATACGATGGGGGCTTTCACTGACACGAGTGAAGTACTCGCCGACCTGGAGATTTTGTTGAGGGAGGCGGATACTGTCAAGGTAGCCGGGTTTGAGGATTTTATTCTTAAAACTTATCTGCAGGAGTTAGAGCCGGCGGAGTTTAACAGACAACAAGCTGTTGTGACAGAAACGTTGGGCAGTCTGCAGGATAACCTGTTTTCATTACACACGCATTTATCAGAAATAGAAGCCAGTCCGCTGGCGCTACCTTTTGCGAGGCAATTGCGTGAGCTGACGACGGCCAGTCAAAAAACCGCCCTGTTAGTAGAACAGGGACGAGATCTTTTTGGACTGATGCCTTATTTGATAGGATATCCGGAGCCAACGGAATATCTCTTGTTGTTTCAAAACAATCATGAATTACGTCCAACCGGCGGTTTTGTCGGTAGCTATGGTGTGGCCACTGTGGCAGACGGAGAATTACAGAATGTATTCATAGATGATATTTATCACCTGGATAGCGAGGTCATAGGTAGACAGAAGATAGAGCCACCGGCTCCCATAAGAAAATATTTGGACGTCCAGTACTGGTATATGCGTGATGGAAACTGGTCACCGGATTTTGCCACCAGTGCCGCTAAGATGCGAGAATTTTATGAGTTGGAAGCCGGGCGGCCGGCGCCGTCGGCCGTGATAGCTATTACTCCGGATGTTATCAGTGATTTGTTGGGTGTCATGGGTGGTATCTTGGTAGAGGATGTTTTTTATCAAGCGGAGAATTTTACCAACAGCTTACAATACGAAGTGGAACAAAATTTTGAACAACGTGGCTTGTCTCATTGGGACCGGAAGGATGTATTGGATACCTTGGCCGTTATGTTGGTGGATCGGATAGGAAAGTTGCCGTTGTCGAAATTGGCAGAGGTGATCAGCGTTGTTCATAACAGTTTACAAAAGAAAGATATTCTTATTTACTTTGATGACGCGCAAGCTCAGTATTATGCCGAGCAAGCTCAATGGACTGGTACGCTCCAACCATACAAGAATGATTTTCTGATGGTGGTGGATAGTAATATGGCGGCCTTCAAAACCAATCAACATATCAGTCGGACGGTCAGCTACCAGATAGAAGAGGTGAAGCCGGTGCGTGGTGAGAAATTTCTCCAGTCGAAGGTTACGGTGGACTATAAACACGGGGGCCAGTTTTCCTGGGATACAACACGTTATCGAACCTACACCCGTATTTATGTGCCGGAAGGTGCTATTCTGACGGACTGGTCGGGCGCCATGGAAAATGATCGAACGCCTTTGGCGGGTAAAATAGATATCTATCAGGAGGCTGGTTATACGGTGTTTGGCGCTTTTATCGCTATTGAGCCGGGTCAGAGCGGACGGCTGTCATTCAGCTATCGTTTGCCCCAGTTGCGGCGCGCGGAGTACTCTTTGTTGTACCAGAAGCAACCGGGGACCCGAGACCTCCTAAAAACCATGATTTTCTCTGAGAAAATCAAAGAGTATGAGATTAATGAGGATTTAATTTTACCCTAATATTATCACGGCGTGTGTGACTTGACAGAAAAGGGGCTGGTGTGCTAAGTTATCACATCAGCTTTTAATTTTTAGGAAGCCAAAATTATGCATTTTTCCGCAAAGCTAAAACAATTTCGAAATACTGTTATAAGCATAGCCTTCATCGTAACTATCCTGGTGTTGGTGATCTCCTTGCTGCTGCCGCAAAGATACAGTAGTGAAGCCAAAGTACTGATTGTTCAGAGGCAGACGGCCAGTTTGGACGCCTACTTGGCGACAAAATCGGCAGAAAAGGTGGGGCAGATGTTGACTGAAGTCGTTTATAGCTCTTCTTTTTTTGATAAAGTTTGGAATTCCGGCTATAACATTGGTACCGACTGGGGCGAGAATGAAAGAGAGCGACGGGATTTATGGCGCCAAAGAATGGCGCTATCGATGGTACCACAGACTTCTTTGCTGAAGGTAACAGCCTATCATACCGACAAACCGACCGCGGAAAGAATAACACAGGCCGTTGTCTATGTGCTGACACAGCAGGGCGAAGAGTATTATGGGGCGACGGAGAATTTACAGATAAAGCTGGTGGACAGGCCGATCAACTCTCGTTTCCCGGTTAAGCCGAATATTATTGTAAATACGGTTCTGGGATTGATTGTGGGTGTAATGATTGGGATGTTGTATGTATATTTCAAGCCTTGGGTGAGAAGGTCGGAAAATCAGTAGAGAGAGGGCGTAATTAATTACTTATTAATCTCTGTTTAATACGATACAGAGAATTCAATAGTGAACTTTAATAAAAGAATAAAATCATAAGGAAGGTAGGAATGAAAAGATTATTATTTCTGGCAGTTATACTGTCATGGGTTGTCTTCGGACAGCAAGAAGCTTTGAGAAACTTGACTATGCCCGAAAGTGTTCGGCAGGAGTTTGAAAGTGTTACCCGATCAGGTGGTTATGAAATAACCTTGGCGGAAAATACCCGGGTTGATTATGTGTATTATGACGGTGGTAAAACCGACAAATACATAGAGATACCGCGCGGTACACTATTAGAGTCTTGGGCGGTTGTCTTTAATGGGCAGAAATATGTCCTTGCAACTGATCAACTAAACTGGTACCTCACCACTTTTTACACGGGTGGTGAATCTACTGTCACAGACAGGAGAGTAGAGTTTGATGATGCAAAGAAAAGAACTGAAGAGTGGGTAATAGACAACTCCACCGTTAAAACCGATCAACCAAGTGGTGTTAGTTCTGATAATACGGTGGATGACAATAGATTTCGTTTATTGTTTGAGTTCTCACTTTTTCGATCTGTTTCGGAAGCGTCATTCGGTGGATCATTTAGTACTTGGTCTGCCGATTATCGGTGGAACTTTGATTTTGGTACTATTGGTGCTAATTTGGGGCCGTCGCTCTATTATCGGCCCACGGGAGCCAACCAACATCAACTAATACCGATGGCAAGAGCTCGTGCTTACACATTTTTGCCTTTAGAGTGGGTGCATGCTTTTGGTGCAGTCACATACTATCGGTCTGTGGATAAAGACATCGTAACAGATCTGGCGGATTTGTATGGACACGCAGAGTTTCCTCTACCCTGGGTAGATGGACTAGTTATTCGCCTGGGAGGCGTGTATAGCCATTCTTTTATAGAAGAATGGACCTACCAAGAGCTCAAAGCACGGTTAAGCTACTACTTTGGTGATAGCTGGTTTATTGGCTATCAAGTCTCATTTGCTAAATGGGAAGACGAAAGTAGCTGGCGGAATAGGGTATTTCCCAAACCCGGTAGTATTGTTTTCGGACGGTATGACTGGGAGCGTGACTGGGGATTTGAGGTAGCAGTAGGGAGGTACTATGAAAAATTCGGTCGCGGTAGAACCCTTTATGGACTTCGCGACAATGAATGGAAAGTCGAAATTTACTTTTACAAATCTATAACAAATTTCTAGAAACGGAGAAATAAATGAAAAATCTGAAATTCTTGTTAATTGTCCTTGCGTTCTTAATCGGAGGCTGTGGGCTGTTTGAGGATGACTTCAACAATCCGATAAATCCCCCCACCGATGTTGGTAGCGTAACCAATGTAACAGTCACGGTGGGCGAACTGGGTAAGGTCGGTCTAGTCGACACGGTCTACTTTAAAACGAACTCTTTTTATCTGGCCTCACTCGGATCCACGGTCGATACCCTGATTAAGTTTGTCGGCAACACTTATAACTATCAGACCATCGTTAGTGAAGGTCGGAAGTATTGGGTGGCGGCGCACGATAATGTGGGTAAACCGTATCTGAACATGACTGTCGGGGGAGTGGGTCTTAAGGATTGGGTACTTGATAAGGTGGGTTGGAGAGCTTGGTTTGATGTTCGCCTGGACGGAAATGTTGTTCAACACACGCAGACTTCCACACTTAATGATACGCTGACAATGGCCGTCATTATGTATGGTATGAACTCCAGTACCAACACCAGTGTAACCGGCTCGCACAACTTCTATATTGGCAGCCCAATGATTTGGAGTCCATCCAATAACTACTTCCGGTCCAATATTCTTGTGAAACCGGGGCATCGCCTGCTAATAGATTTGGTAGCGTGGCCTGAGCAAGCGGATAGCGTGAGGCTGGGAAACAAAATCATTAATAACCATCCGACAGCGGGTGGAAATTACATAGAGTATTCTATTGATCAACAGGGTTTTGTCACAATATACGACACAACCCAAGGCAGCGGTAACTGGTTCGATCTGACTTTCAACAGTACGGAAATTGCTGATACTAGTACTGT
>JANLIN010000034.1 GCA_024654345.1 Candidatus Komeilibacteria bacterium | reverse complement strand
GACAGTGTCAAGGTTTCGTTGTCGTTATTCGGTGACGTTCGGACAACGGTGTCGCGGCCCGTTTTAATATCCTCTGTTGACCCGCAAAAAAAGACGGGTTGCGATACCGTCACCGTTACCGACAACGCGTTCAATCGGGTGACGTTATTCGGTGTCGCTCGGGGGTCGGTTTCAAGACCAGATGGGATGAAGCGAGGAAGCGACGATAGTTAAAAACTTTCGCCTTCTCGCCTCCTCACCTCCTCACCTCTACGCCTCCTCGCTTCCTCCCCCCTCTTGAACAAAAGCAAAATCTATGATAGAAAGATACTGAACATTAAAAAAATAGATAGATGTTTCCATTGAGAGAGAAGAAGGAGAATCTACACGTTTGTTGGTGGTGTAAGAAAAAATTTACGCCTAAAAATGATTGGGAGACTGTTTATTTACCGTATTCGAGATCTGATAAAGATATAGTCGTTACAGACCAGAATGATCTCTTCTATGGAATGACGGGAGCGGAGGTCGAGAAAATGTTGAGCGAGCCGGGTAAATTAGTACGGATTAGCTTTATCAGAAATGATAAAAATATTAACCTTTCTCCATCAAGACGCGCTTCCTCGGGGCGTGAGAATGACAAAAAATGGCCAGCTAATATAAGCGGTAATGTTTCTAATTCTCTATCGCATCGTATCGGAATAGGGGATACAATTGGTTTTTACAATACTCATTACTTTCTTCATAGTCATTGTGTATGGCCGTGGATAAAGAAGGATAGAGAAGGTGAGATGAGAAGAATTCTTGCTCAAGTCGGATTTTGTCGGGCTCAGATACTTAAGCTCACCAAACCACTGCGTTATGGCAAGAATCAATTCAATCCGAGCTTTTCGGTCGTGACGGAGGTGGGAGATTTCAAAATCGGGATGTGCGAGTGGGGGGTATTTCTGGATCTTGATGGACTTATTATACCGCAGGAAAAATTATTCGCAGTGGTTCTTTTCATGAACAAGGCCGGAAAGCCAGCCAATACAAGTTACTGGCATAAGCATACTTTGCACTATGGAGAAGTAGTTGCCTTCTTGAAGGGAATATATGAACGTTTATAACCGTCTCGCGCAATTCGCAGGCGGTTTTTAATATAGATGAAGCGTGGAGGCGAGGAAGCGCTGAAGCGTTGAGATGAGGCGAGGTCTTCGAATGTCGGCATCACTTCGCCTCTACGCTTCTACGCTTTCTCCCCCGTCTTGACACGACAGTAATTGCCGGCTATACTAACCACTGATTTAAAACCTTTTATAGCCAATGACAGCTAAAAAAACTTCAAAATCTTCTGTCAGCAAAGCTAAAACGCCGGCCAATGAGCTGGTGATTCGGGGGGCGCGCGTACATAATCTGAAAAATATTGATGTCACTATACCGCGCGACAAACTAGTGGTTATAACAGGCTTATCCGGTTCGGGTAAGTCTTCTTTGGCTTTTGATACTATCTATGCCGAGGGACAGCGTCGCTATGTTGAGTCATTGTCAGCGTACGCGCGCCAATTTTTAGGTTTGATGGACAAGCCGGATGTTGATCAGATTGAGGGCTTGTCGCCGGCTATTTCCATAGACCAACGGACGGCCTCTCATAATCCTCGTTCTACCGTGGGTACGGTCACGGAAATATATGACTATATGCGTTTGCTATTTGCGCGCGTGGGTACACCCCATTGTCCTAGTTGCGGTGAGTCGGTGACTCAGCAGACAGCCCAACAGATAATCGCGCGCATCATGAAATTCCCCGAAGGTACGCAAATTATGTTACTGGCTCCCGTGGTACGAGATAAGAAGGGTGAACATCGTAATGTAATTATTCAAGTAGAGAGAGCTGGCTACGCTCGTTTGCGGATTGACGGTCTTATGTACACCGTTGAAGAGGCGAACCAGCTGAATCTTGATAAACAAAAGAAGCACGATTTGGAAATTGTGGTGGATAGAGTGGAAGTACAGAGCGGTAATAAAGAACGAGTTGCCGATTCTTTGGAAAAGGCTTTGGAGTTGGGCGATGGAGTGGTCATTGTGCACGATTCAAAAGAAGAAAAGGATTATCCTTTCTCGGAACATTTTGCCTGCTCCAAATGTGATATTAGTCTTCCTCCATTAGAACCACGTAATTTTTCTTTCAACAGTCCGCACGGAGCCTGCTCCGACTGCTCTGGACTTGGTACCAAACTGGAAGTTGATCCGGAACTGGTTATTCCAAATAAAAAGTTGACAATCGCTCAAGGCGCAATTCGCCCTTGGTCACGGACGGCGGCCAATCAGGGCTGGTATTTGAAAGCCTTGGGAGCGGTAGCGAAGGCGAATAATTTTTCGATCGACACGCGGGTGGAAAAGTTAACAAAGAAACAGTTAGATATAGTCATGTATGGCACCGGTGATAAAAAATATAAGATGGATCTTTCCACCGAAAGATTTGAAGGCGGATTTAATAGTGTCTATGAAGGAGTAGTGCCAAATCTGGAACGTCGTTATCGCGAGACAGATTCTGACTATATCCGCAGTGAAATAGAAAAATACATGCGTATTTATGACTGTCCTAAATGTAGTGGCCAGCGTTTGCGTCCCGAATCTTTGGGTGTCAAAGTGGCCGCGCGGAATATTATCGAAGTTAGTCGTCTGACTATTGATGATTGTTTGATCTATTTCAACAAACTTGGCGCCGCCAAGGCGGAGAAGGAATTCAAACTGACGGAGCGAGATTTGAAGATCTCGGCTCAGATATTGAAAGAGATCCGCACTAGACTGCATTTCTTGCAGAATGTCGGTTTAAATTATCTTACCCTTGATCGTCGTGCTTCCACCTTATCCGGTGGCGAAGCTCAGCGTATTAGATTGGCCACACAAATCGGTTCATCGTTGGTGGGTGTTATTTATATTCTGGACGAACCATCCATCGGTTTGCACGCACGGGACAATCAAAAACTTATTGATACTCTGAAACAATTGCGCGATCTCGGTAACACCGTTTTGGTAGTGGAGCATGATGAAGAAACCATGTTGGAAGCTGACTATATTATAGATATCGGACCTGGTGCCGGCGCGCAGGGAGGAGAGGTGGTGGCCTGTGGAACGCCGGCGGAAGTGATGAAAGATAAAAATTCTATCACCGGCCTGTATTTAGCTGGCAAACTGAAAATTGATGCTCCCACCAAATATCGGAAGGGTAGTGGCAAGAGTATAAAAATCATCGGTGCCGAAGAATTCAATCTGAAGAAGATTGATGTCGAGATACCGCTGGGTAAGCTAGTCTGTTTAACCGGTGTTTCAGGATCGGGTAAGTCAACTTTGATGCAGGAAATTTTAGCCAAAGCACTATCTCATCATTTTCACCGGGCCAAAGATGTTCCCGGTCGACATAAAACTATTGAAGGCTTGGAAAATTTGGATAAAGTTATCGCCATTGATCAGTCTCCCATTGGTCGGACGCCACGTTCAAACCCCGCTACCTATACGGGAGTATTCACCTACATTCGTGATCTGTTCACGCAGTTGCCGGAAGCGAAGATAAGAGGCTATCGCGCGGGGCGTTTTTCTTTCAATGTCAAGGGCGGGCGTTGTGAAGCTTGTCAGGGCGATGGGATGGTAAAAATAGAGATGAATTTTTTACCCGACGTTTACGTGGAATGCGAAGAATGTCATGGCAAAAGATTTAATGCTCAAACTTTGGAAATACATTATCGCAATAAAAATATCGCCGATATTTTGGCGATGAGTATTGATGAAGCGCTGAGTTTTTTTAGCAATATTCCTAGTATTCACCAGAAGCTGAGCACTTTGCATGACGTCGGATTGGGCTACGTACGACTTGGTCAGTCGGCGACAACACTGTCAGGCGGTGAAGCACAGCGGGTTAAGCTGGCCACGGAACTATCACGACGAGCCACGGGACGCACCCTTTACATCTTGGACGAGCCGACAACGGGTTTGCATTTTGATGATGTGAAAAGATTATTAAGTGTATTAAATAAGCTGGTGGACAAAGGCAATACGGTGCTGATCATTGAACATAACATCGACGTCATAAAATCAGCCGACTGGATCATAGACCTGGGACCCGAGGGCGGTGACAAAGGTGGTGAGGTAGTCGCTTTCGGAACACCACGCGAAGTCGCCAAGGTCAAGCGGAGCTACACGGGACAGTATATTGCGCAGGCACTGTAGATCCGTTCCTATTTAGGAATAATAAAAACCCCGAGATTATTTCTCAGGGTTTTTTGTTATTAGAATAATATTGTTTCTAGCGGCTTGAGATAGGTGTACTCAATACTTTCATTATACACCTCCAGCCCCGCAGCTTTGGCTGCATTTTGAACATTCCAAAACAACTTTTTGGTGTTCTCGACTTTTTGATCATGTTGAGAACCGCTTTGATCTGCTCTCGTGACGGCCGCTGTCTTTTCGAGTCTGTTGTAAGATGGATTGCCTAGCGCATCTTGCTTAATTTCATTGGCGATTTTGCGAACAGCTGTCTGTAAAATAAAGAGGCTGTGTAATTTTCCCGCTATCGAACGGAGAACTTCATCAACGGCAAGTTGAGTCTGTTGACGATTTTTAGGGTCTATCAACGCACTGTGGAGAATAAAATCCATGTAGCCCTGTGGGATTTCATGAATCTTTCCTATGAACAGATTATCAAAGATACGAACAAATTCTTTAGTGCTCTCATTTTTTCTCATTTCGGTGATAAGATCCACCAGTTTCTTCCATGCGTCTCCCGTCTTGGCTTTTTTAATAATTTTATTAT
>JANLIN010000032.1 GCA_024654345.1 Candidatus Komeilibacteria bacterium | reverse complement strand
GTCGAATCTCTAATTAGAGATTCGACCCCTGTTTGGGTTTGCTGAAATCGCTGTTTTATGCTATATTACTAGTCGTAAGACTTGAATTGAAAAATGATCAAAAACAAAAACAAAAGTGGCTTAATTTTTCATTGGCTCGGCATGTTGACACTATTTTACAGCCGGCATGAAGATATACTTAACGTTATCACGACTATCAGGCGCTGATAGTCTTTTTTTATTTATGGCTGACAATTTTCACCAAATAGTGGTACAAGCCGGTAGAAACAGCTCTTCGCTCGGCGTGAGAAGACTTGCTGTCGTTTTGGTTGAGGAGGGAAGACGACGGGGCTGTTCTGATATGCGAATCATAGTAAGGGGCCATGACGCCTTAGTTGAACAACTTGACCAAGAGGGTGTATGGCGAATAATAGAAACGATAGCGGCAGATAGGGGCATAAGTATCATGCAGGTACTGCCGGATATCTGGCGGACCAATCCGCGTTTGGTGGAGGGTATAGACCTGGGCACGAACCGGGCGGGACGACTTATCGGCTGGCACTATCGCTATTCGGAACGCGAGCTAACTCTGGCGACGCTGGGGTTTTTAGATGAGCATATAAAATTGTTCCAAGATCATTTGCAGCGGCCGTGTGGTCTAATAGTGATCGATGGAACGCCAATGTCGGGCAAAACCTCAACTCTCTATGCCATGATTGAGACCGTGAAGGAAGGAGGCGCAAACATAGTGTCCGTGGAGGACAGATTGCGGTATGACATTGACGGCGTCAGTCAATTCTCACCCGTCGAGCTTGATTTCGCCTTGAAGGCAAAATCTGAAATTCTGGCGATCGACATGCTACAAGATATGTCAACAGTGGCGCAGGCAGAAGGTAGACGCCGACTGGTACTGCTGACTGTTTCCGGGCAAGCTAACACCGAGTCGGCGACTCTGGTTATAAAACAGAAATTGTTACCCCGCCTGTGTGCTTATTGTCTGAAGGCCACCCGTGTGCAAAAAAATAAACTGGCGGGAAAATTCTCGCCGGATAAAATCGAGCACGTCCTTGGTCGTAAAAAGGAATATACTTTTTTCCGTCGTACTGGTTGTGAGAAATGTAATTACTCCGGTCTAAAGGGCTCAATACTTTTGTACGCGCTACCCAGCCTCGGGTACGGTTTCGATGACTGCCAACTGCAGAGATGGGCAGATGGACTGACTGGTTTTGACGATGATTGATTCACCGCTACCGACCTGTTATAATGTATCTATAATATGGGATTAATAGAATTGTTATAAACGCCTAAGTTTTTAACATTTTGGAAAGGATATATCTATGAGAAATGGTTTTACTCTAATAGAACTGCTGATAGTTATAGGAATTATTGCGATATTGGCGGCTCTTACCTTTGTCGCCATTGATCCGGCGACTAGATTCGCTGAGGCCAGAAACGCGCAACGCTGGTCCTCCGCCAACGGTGTTTTATCAGCCTTGTTGAAGTATCAGGTTGATAATAACAACTCATTGCCGGACGGAATTGATGAAGTATCAGGGAGCGCGCAAGTCATTGGTACGGCCACCAATGGCTGTGACAATAGTTGTGGTGCCACTACTACCGTTTCCGAATGCGTCAGTTTGGAGTCCGAACTGGTGCCTGACTATATCTCTACTATACCTCAGGATCCAACAACGGGGACGGCCAGTAACACCGATTATTATGTCAACGTGGACGCCAACGGCCGCTTGACGGTCGGCGCTTGCGATGCCGAGCTGTCAGAGATCATCTCCGTCACCAGGTAATTACGCTATAAACAAGCATAGCTTGAAGTTCATATAAAGGACTTCTGTTAGGGCTTGTTTTTTGTTATACTTAGAACATGAAAATACCTAATATCAATATTCTTTGTATCGGTGGGATTACCACCGATATCATAGTCGATACCGATAAAGTCAGTGTTCAGACAGATAAAAAGTCGGGTGACAAAATGATAGCTTTTCCCTACGGCGAGAAGGTGGTGGCGGATAGTGTGACGCACACCTATGGCGGTGGGGCGCTAAATACGGCGATAACTCTGCGCGCGTTGGGACTGAAAGCGCAGGTCATGGCGGCCGTCGGCGTCGAGCAGAGGCACGCGCTTTTGAGTGACTATTTAAAAAAGCGTGGTCTCAGTGATCGATTTGTGCAGTATGTTAAAGACGAAGAAACGGCCCTATCTTTGGTGGTCAATTCACCGCGTGAAGATGAACATGTACTATTTGTTCATCAAGGGGCGGCGGAGAAATTCAGGTTCAACCAATCTGAGCTGGATAAATACAGTAGCGACTGGATAATGCTGACTTCATTGCGCGGACAAGTCGCTGACGCCAATCTGCAACGGGTGTTTAAATATCAAACTAAAAATAATGTTCGATTATTCTGGAATCCCGGTGAGCAGCAGATACTACATTTCAGGAAATATAGGAACTACCTACGTCAAGTCGAAGTTCTCAGTTTGAATCTGGCGGAAGTAGAACGGGTTGCTCAAACATTGGGTATTAAACGTCCCACCGTGCCAGCCATAGTAAAAAAACTAATGTCACTGGGGGTTCAAAAAATTCTAATCACTGAAGGGAAGAAGGGTGTGACGTATTTCGATAATCAGCGGATTATATTCCAACCGGCGGAACGGGTGGCAGTGCGCAATACCACTGGGGCGGGAGATGCTTTAAATGCCGGTTTTATGGCTGGTTTACTAATATTCAACGAGCCAGAGAGAGCTTTACGTTTGGGTGTCAAAAATGCAGCGCGAGTAATCCGGACCGTGGGGGCGCACGAGGGAGTGCTAAGACGAAGTGATTTATGATCAAATGTGTGGTGGAAGTTTCCGCTCGTCATATTCATCTGAGCCAAGCGGACTTTGTTAAACTATTCGGTCCGACGGCGGAGTTGAGTGAGAAGAATAAACTATCTATAAAGACAGATTTTGCAACGCCCTATACTGTGACACTGGTGAATGGGGATAAGAAACTGGAAGGCGTGCGCGTAATCGGTCCTTTTCGCCCACGCACGCAAATCGAGATTTCACTAACCGATGCTCGTCATATGGATGTTGAACCTCATATAAGGCTATCCGGTGAACTGTCGGGAACACCGGGCGTGACTGTCAGTGGTGATTTCGGAAAGACATGCCTGCGAGAGGGAGTGATTGTGGCTCAACGTCATTTGCATATTGGAATGGAGTCGGCAAACAAGCTTGGATTACGGGCAGGAATGATTGTTAACCTGGTGGTGGGAGGTGAGCGTGGTGCACTTCTGAAAAACATTATGGTACGTTTGGCGACGGTGGATCAACCGACGGTTCATGTGGATACGGACGAAGCCAACGCTATTGGCTTGCCCGCCGGCGGAAGCGGAGAAATACTTATTAAATGATATCTAAAATGGGGAGACCATTGTCTAAAATTTTTGTCACAAGCGTAATTCTTGTCATGGGAATTATTTTCCTGCCCTTGACAGCTAAAGCGTTGGAGTTTGACTTGGCTATCGGGCAAGGGGATATATCTTTTTCCAAACAAACTTTGTTGGCCGGAGACAATATCAGAATATACGCCCGTGTCCATAATGTGGGTAGTCAGGACGTGCGTGGCTATGTCACTTTTTATCAGGGTCAGGGTGTGATCGGCGATTCGCAGATTGTTTCCGTGCGACCCGGTAGCTATGCTGATACCTGGGTTGATTTTATCGTGCCAAAAAATAATTTTAATATTTTAGCCAGACTGCAGGGGACACAACCGGCTGATCAGAACTCTGGTAACAATGAAGCCCTTACTAAAGTATATGAACCGGATATTGATACCGACGGTGATGGGATCGGCAATACGATAGATCCTGATGATGATAATGATGGGCTAACTGATTTACAGGAGAAAGAGCTGGGTACAAATCCTCTTAAATCGGATACAGACGGTGATGGCCATAATGACGCGCAAGATAAATTTCCACTGGCTTCGCCGGAGTGGGCTGATATTGATGGTGATGGCGTCGGTGATAACAGCGATCCGGATGATGATAACGATGACTTGTCAGATGAAGAAGAAATTCGACTTGGTACGGACCCTAAAAACCCCGATACCGATGGCGATGGGGTCAGAGATGGTGATGATTATTTTCCCTTAGATGCAGCACAGAGCAGTCGTCCGACCAGTCCGACGGTGCCCCCGAAGAATGAGAGTGCGCCTGATAATAGTACTTCGTCGCCAGCCGAAACAGAGCCGAACACGGAGGTAGATCCCGCCGCCGTTACTGTTGTCGACAACGTCGAGGCTTCGAATGTGGCCGTTGCTGACACCAATTTAGTAACCGCCGTTAGTGAATCAGGGGGAGATGATGGTATCTTGAAAGATATACTGAAAAGTTGGTGGTTATGGTTATTCATCAGCCTCTTGGCTACCGGCTATGTGTTGCGTCAGTGGCAGTCCACGACAGTATCTAAATCATCCGCACCGAAAAGACCTGAAACACCACGTCGCGAGGAAGGAGTACGACGACCGTCAACACGTACCCCGCTACGATCTATGGATCCTAAACCGAGTGCTCATGGGCGTCGTGTTATTGATCTTCGTAAATAGTTTACCGCTCGTCAGAAAGTATGATTTGGAAATATAAACAAGAGATTAATGATGATCTTGCGAAACAGTACCCCGAGATAAATCGGGTTATTTTGCAGTTGCTTTGGCAGCGAGGTCTGACCGAACAGACACGGATTGATGAATTTCTCTACCCTGATTTCAGTCGTGACATACATGATCCTCATTTATTTCGTGATATGGATAAGGCTTTAGACCACTTTCGTTGTCTGAAAGAAAGTGGTGCAAAAGTCGCTATTTTTGGTGACTATGACGCGGATGGAGTTACCGCCAGTGCCATTCTCAGCCAGGTTTTCAAACTTTTGGAGCTGAACTTCATTGTCTATATTCCGGATCGTGAGAGTGAAGGTTATGGACTCAATAAAGAGGCGCTGAAAAAATTGGCTAGTCAGGACGCTAAAACCGTAATTACCGTTGACTGTGGTATTAGCAATTATGAGGAGGTACGGTACGCGGTCGAGGACTTAAAAATGGAGGTTATCATCACCGATCACCATCAGCCGGGAGAAAAATTACCACCGGCGTTAGCGACTATTCACTGCGGCCTGCCGGGCGAGACTTACCCTTTTCATCACCTTTCCGGCGGGGGTACGGCTTACAAATTGGCCCAGGCTTTACTACGCGCTGATTGGTCTGGACTGGAGAAAAATAAAGTCGAATTTCATGAAAAGTGGCTGCTTGATTTGGTGGCCATCAGTACGGTGGCCGATATGGTACCTCTGTTGGGAGAAAATAGAACGCTGGTTAAATATGGCCTGATAGTATTAAACAAAACCCAGCGACTGGGACTGCAGAAACTACTGGAGTACGCGGCGGCTAAAGAGCGATTGGATGAACAGACGATTGGTTGGCAGATCGCGCCGCGCCTGAACGCCGCCGGGCGGCTAATGCACGCCGATAAAGCTTACCAGCTTTTGGTGACAGAAAATATTGAAGAAGCCATAATGATAGCCAGTCAGTTGAACGTCAATAATATAGAGAGACAGAAAATCACGGAAGCTATCATCAATCAGGCGATTGAGCAGATTCGTTTGGAGTGGCACGACCAGGTCCCCAGCCAAGCCTTGGTGGTGGTGGGGGAGAATTGGACGCCGGGGGTACTGGGACTGGTGGCCGGTAAGCTTTCCAATCGTTTTTATCGACCGGTATTTGTTTTATCACGGCACCGCAATGCTTATGTGGGGTCAGGGCGCAGTATCAACGAATACGATATCACTCAGTTATTGCGACGCAAGCCGGAAATGATGGAAAGATTCGGCGGCCACAGTGGAGCCTGCGGTCTGACTGTCGGCGTAACTCAGATAGAAGCCTTCAAGGATTTTATAAGTGAATCCACAACGGTTGATTTAAGTAAGATGGATTTGCAACCCACCTTGGCTATCGACGCAACTTTGCGATTATCGGAAATCAATTGGGAACTACAAAAAGTATTGGAGAGCTTCGGGCCCTACGGGATGGACAACCCGGAGCCGGTATTCGCTCTACCTAACGTTCTAATCCAGGAAGTGCGGCCGGTCGGAGCCGATAATAAACACCTGCGTTTGCTGGTAGGGGAGGGCGTGAAGGCGAAAAAAGTCATTGCCTTTGGGTTGGGAGACCGTCTGTCGGAATTGAAGGTGGGTAGCTCAATTGATATTGCCTGTCGAATTGATGTTAATGAGTGGAATGGCAATCGAGAGTTGCAGATCCGGGCGGTAGACTTCAATGTAAAAGTTTAAATTTCTTTAGTAGCATAAGAGTTGTTAAAAATTTTAAATCATTCTATGAAAAAGGAAGACAAAGTGAAACTATTTACTGATGGGGGTGCGCGCGGCAATCCGGGTCCGGCGGCGGCGGCCTACGTTGTGAAAAATAGCGCCGCTGAAACATTGGTTGAGGGTGGCAAATACTTGGGGATAGCGACCAACAACCAAGCGGAGTATGAAGCTCTCTACATGGGCTTGGAGAAGGTGCGAGAGATGGGAGTCCCTGAAGTGATGGTGTTTATGGATAGTGAACTGATTATAAAACAACTCCAACGTGAGTATAAAGTAAAAAATAAAGAGCTGGCCATTTTATTTGTCAAAGTCTGGAATATCCTTAGTCAGTTCAAAAAAACATCTTTTACACACGTACCGCGAGAAATGAATAAAGAAGCAGATGGTCTGGTAAATATAATATTGGATCGAG
>JANLIN010000030.1 GCA_024654345.1 Candidatus Komeilibacteria bacterium | reverse complement strand
TTCGATCCGCGGCCATAGAGAGAATATATGAACTCAAAAAAAGGTCGGTTGACAGCCCTTTCGTTGTTATAATTGGGGAAGAGGAGGATCTGCTGTCTTTGGGTGTACAAATATCTCGGGAACAGCACGAAATAATGCGTAAGTTGTGGCCAGGACCGGTCAGTATTATTCTGAGCTGTCTTGATGAAGGAAAAAAATATTTACATCGGGGGCGTAATTCGTTGGCAGTGCGTTTGCCGGCCACTGATTGGCTGCGCCGGTTGTTGAGAGAGACTGGACCTTTGGTGGCCACCAGCGCTAATATTTCCGGGGATCCCTTTATAACTCAGACCGGCGCAGCGCAGGCCACTTTCGGAGACGAAATCGATTTTTATGTTGACCAAGGGGAATTAAAGGGGACACCCTCTGCCTTGGTAGATTTGACAGGCACCGAACCGGCAGTGATAAGACCTAAAAATACTAGTATTATTGATTTACAACGCTATGACCAGTAGAAGTCGATTGGTAAATATAGATATCATTAAGTTTGTGGCGATAATACTAATGGTGATTGATCACTGGGTGATTGTAATGGCTGATTCGGAATTATCAATTGGCAAATTTGTCTTTTTTAGTTTCATCCCACTGGTGCAGATGGGATTTTTATTTTCGTCGGGCTATTTGATGGGCTATAGTTATAAAGATGAGAAAAAAAATAAATACATCGGCAGAGGTATTCTATTCCTACTTCTTTTTTTGATTATGACATGGAGCGCCGGCGAAACAATAGCTGGGTCACTGTCTATTTTATTAAATTTCTCCCTAAGCACTCTAATTGCTGTTATATTCCTGTCACGTAGGGATTATAAGGGGTTGGCAATTTTGACAGCCGTCCTATTTGTAGCCACCATGCTTATGCAGTTTTTCAACTATTTCGGCAGCACCGCTTTAGATGGTATCTTGGCCAACTATAGCTACCCTGTTAATTCATTTTCCATCTATTTCTTTTTAGGTATATTGCTATATCGGTATCAAAAAAATTTACAGCTATGGTTTAGTGAAACTTCAGCTCATTTTGTGATCGCTTTTCTACTTATATTTTATCCACTAATATTTTCTATTGGCATCAAGATAAATATCCATAATTCATATCTACATTTGCCGCTGTTGATTGTGAGTTCTGCAATAATAGGTTTTTACTTTTTTTATAAACTAGCGGATGTCAAAATGTGGCCGCCTTTGTATTACGTAGCATTGAAGCTCGCCCAAGCTCTGCTGTATATATATGTTATACATTATATTGTGTTGTTTGGAATTATAGAGAAATTGGATATGGCGTGGTGGGAGGTAGGGGTGACACTTATTGTTACAATCATTTTTTCCATTAAACTGCAAGAGCTTGTTAAAAACTTCTTTCGTAAGAGCTATATTTAATTTAAGACCATGGTGAACAAATCTTCGTCGAGTATATCACGCAGATGTGTAATGCTATTGATGTAATTTATTTTAACATAGCCATGTTTATCAATTGTCAACTTTGTGACTGATGATTGGTCGATCTCAATGGAAAGAAAGCCAATTACATCGGCGTTGAGAATATCAGTTACGAGAGAACGAATTACATTGCCGTGACAGAAGACAAGCGCATTTTTCCCCTTATTCGCTTTGTAGATATCAGTCATGACACGACGACTTCTTTTTTGGTATTTATCTAAATCCTTATCCAGTTGTTTGTAGTACTTGAGACCTATGCGCCGTTTTCTTTCCGTCATGTTGAAATATTTCATCTTGTACCAGTCTGTCCAATTAATTTCGTTGAGTCGCTTCTCGACTATGGGAATAATCTTTTTCTGCCTAGCAATAAGGTCCGCCGTTTCCTGAGCACGCCGGAATTCACTAGTGTAAATAGAGGTGAATTTTATCTTCCGGAGGCGATTGGTTAAATAGCGTCGCTGTTTAATGCCAATAGTCGACAAAGGCATAGCGATGTCTCCCACCTTCGACATTTGCGGGTAGTCTGGATTGCAGTGGCGGATCAAATAAATACCGGTATAGGGACCGGTAGTAAGGGGTTTTATTTTTTGATAAGGAGTTAGATTTTTTGGCATGATTTTATTATACATTAAAACACGTCTCGTGTGCCAATTCCATTTTTTGGGCGACTGATGTAAAATTCTATTTTCTTGAGTATTAAGATATAATGCAACTATGAGAACCAGTAAATCCGTGCCCTGGCGGTACGCCCTCAATTATCGTATTCAATATCTACTCAGCAAGCTGGGTGTATTATGGTTTCATCTTTTCGGTCGGAGAAAAATCTCATTTGTAAGTTATTATGGTATTGGCGACTGTATTATGGGAACGGGAGTTGTTGCCGCTTGGAAGAAAAAGTACCCCCACTGTGATATTACGGTGATAACCAAACACCCTGAAATATATAGTGGAAATAAAAATGTTTCTACAATCGAGCGGAAATTTAGATTTCGAAATTGGCCGGTGGCTTGGTTGATGTATGAACACAACGATTTAGTAGGTGACAATAAGACCGTGCATATAAGGCAAATTATGGCTAGTATGGTTGGTATTAACAAAACAGAGGATAATAATTTATTTGTTGAGAAAAGCGAGATGCCATTTTTTTATGAAGAGCATCTTCAGGATAAGCGGTATGCGGTTATACAACCCGCAGGCGGTGGCTGGGATAGACGACGTGATTGGGCAGAGGAAAAGTGGTCAGAGTTGATTAAGCGGTTGGAGAGTGAAAACTATATTGTGTATATTATCGGTGATCAGAAGGGAGATCTTGGTGGCGGCATTGACCGCCGCGGCCGCCAGAGTTTAACAGAGAGCATGTTGATGATAAAATATGCAACGTGTTTTCTTGGTGTGAACTCATTCGGTGAACAAGCGGCCGCGGCCTTTGGCGTGCCATCATTGATAATTTATGGACCAACTCATCCTGGTTATAGTTTAAATAAGGGTCAACTGGCTATTTTTGGGGAAGATCAAATTGTCAGTTTTGAAGCGGCGAGTCAGCTGGATTATGATCATTCATCGACAGATCAAGTGACTGTGGAGGGGGTATATAGATGTCTGAAAGACAGACTTGGTCTGTGAGGTGAAATCATCAAAAAAAGACCTAACACT
>JANLIN010000003.1 GCA_024654345.1 Candidatus Komeilibacteria bacterium | reverse complement strand
ATTTTTCCTACCTCTATCTTATCTCTATATATTATGCATTTTTTGAGAGGATCGTTATTGTTACCAGGGCTAAAAATATTAATGATGAAATGACAACGAATATACCTTTTTCTGTAGCCTTAACTTGTCTCTCTGTACCGTCATTTAATCTTTTAACAAGGTGGTTTCTTTTTTTGCATTTACCACATATATACGGCTCTGTAGCTATAAAATAAATAACCCCAGGCCCTATAAAAGTTAATATTAGTAAGAAGCCAAATAGATATCGTAGTCCCCAATGCAATGGCTTGCCCTCGTGTCCACAATCTGAGCATTTAATCGTACTTAGCCTTTTTGAATTTTCCATTTTTATGTTAATTATTGCTTATATTTATAAGTCATAGTACTCGTAATATATGATTTTTTTAATATATCATTTTATGTTGGTCGAATTATCTATGATCATCACGCCATTTTTTGATCTCGGCGTGATGTCCGCCTAGCAGAATTTTCGGAACTTTCCACTCTGTTTTTCTGTCCGGTTTGAAGACTTCTGGACGGGTATAGTGAGGGTATTCAAGAACGCCGGGGCGGCTGTGTGACTCATCAGCCGTTGATTCATATTTTCCCAGAACGCCGGGTATCAACCTGGTGACGGCATCGATAATAACAGCCGCCCCCAGCTCACCGCCGGTCAGCACATAGTCGCCGATCGAGATCTCTTCATCGATGAAATTTTTTACCCGGGCGTCAACGCCTTCATAATGCCCCGCGATGAGGATTATCTGACTTACTTGCGCTAGCTCTTTGACTCTGCTTTGCGTTAATTTTTGACCGGACGCTGATAACAAAATCGTGCGGCTGTTTTTTTTCTTCCTGATACTTTTCCAGGCCTTGTAAATCGGTTCCACTTTGAGAACCATGCCGACGCCACCGCCATAGGGAGTGTCATCCACGCTACGATGTTTATCGGTCGTAAAATCTCTCAAATTGTGTGCCTTAATGACTATCTTTTTTCCGGCTTGGGCGCGCTTAATAATAGAGTCAGCAAAATAACTCTGCGTTATCTGCGGGAAGGCGGATATAATGTGGAAATCAATTTTGGCCATAAGGGTAGATTAGCAGAAAGGGTGTCATTTATCAATCATGGCTGGGAAAAGAAAACAACCGCCGGTCGGCGGTTGTTTTCAATACAATTTTATAATTTCAGATCATCAACGTCACTGGCGTCAACTTCAGTTTCGCGTTCGCGGCGTGGCGGTCTTTCCCGTCCTTCCGGTTCCACTATCTTTAAGTTTACGCGGGCGTTATTCTTGGCGCCGACTACTCGCAATAGAGTGCGGATAGCGCGGGCGGTTTGACCCTGACGGCCAATTATCTGACCCATATCACTCGGGTCAACCTTGAGAGTGAGCAATACGCCCATCTCGTCAACCGTTCTGTCAACGTGGACAGCGTCTTTGTTGTCAACTAAAGCTTTGACAACTGCCTCAAGAAGTTCTTGATCGGACATGAATTTCTGCTTAATTATTAAACTTCTTCTTTCTAATGCTTTTCCTTTAACGGGAGACTAATCCCCGAGAAAAGTCACTATTTAAATTAGCTACAACTACATACTAGCATAATGACTACGATTTGTCAAGCTAGGCCGCTTTCTCTTCGTTTACCTCTTCCGGCTTTGCTTCTTCAGCGGGCGCGGGCTTTTCTTCAGCGGCCGACTCGTCAACGACAGGCTCGGCAGGCTTTTCTTCAGCGGCAACTTTCGCGGCTTTTTCCTTGGTTGCCTTGGCGGTCGCGGCATCAGCGTCGGCCTTCTTTTTATCCTCCAATTTTGTGCGACGTTTATCCGAAATACGGACTGCTTTTTTCGGTTTGCCTTCAACGAGGCCCTGCTTGATCATGAGATTGTTAACCGTATTACTCATCTGTGCGCCGACTGAAACCCAGTATTTCAAACGTTCCTGGTTGATAACCAGTTCTTTGGATCGGGGATTGTAGTTGCCCAAATTTTCCAGGTAGTCACCCCAGGGATCTTTGTGTTTTTCCAGGACGATGATGCGGTAATAAGGTTGTTTCTTCTTACCGGTTCTTGATAATTTGATAGATAGCATGAAACTTTATGATTAATTCTCTAAATATCCTGAGTATGGGAAATGTAGAGAGCATGTTCAGCAGCCCGATCACGATACCCAACAGGGCACTATGACCAGTTTAGCCAATGGATTCGTGGCCATTAACTGGGTAGAGTTTAAAATACATCGGCGAAAATGTCAATGGCGCTGGGTACCAATAAAAAAGCGACTCATTTTGAGTCGCTTTATATCAGACTTCTAAGCTGACTGAACTTGAACTGGGCTGCTTAAAAAATTTCATAGTTGCTTGTAGCTCATGGTAAGCTTTGATATCGGACTTGAATTTATCTATCATATCTCCTTTACACTCTGATATATAATCCTGTAACTCTTCAATGGCGGCGACAATTTCTGTTTGGTGCTTTTCCAGGAGTCGACAGGTATAGCGTAATGCTCGACTAGTCGCTTGAGTCGTCGCTGTCTCCTGGACTGCCATTGTTTCATATGTTATAGGCAGTGCGCGGCATGAGTGAAGGGAACCGGAGTCTGACTGCTTATCTGAAGGCTTCCAAACCACTTCACAAAACCAGATCGTATCAAAAACGAAAATGAAATATTTGGAACGTATACGGCCCCGATGGGGAGTTTTTATTTCTAAGAATTTGTAACCTTCAGAAGGAGTTATGGACTGCCACATTTGTTCCCATATCTCTCTGTATAGTGGTACTAAACTGACTGGTTCCTTCAGTCTTTTGTCTGTTAGATGCAGACAGATAATATCACCCACTATCATTTTTTTGAGACCCAATTGATGTAGGAAGGGGTCGTTTTTAATTAGTGGGCTGAGCTTTTTAGCTATCTTTCTGAGGATAAAATAAAGATCATAGCCTGTTAATTCTTGGGCCTTGCCTGTCCACTGGGGGTTGAGAGCTCTCAGTCCCTCGCGGGTGACACCGTTTGTTATCGCTTTCTGTTTTGCCATTTTTTATTACTCCTTTTAATGTGCATGAAAACTCCCCTAAACTTAAGGCATCGGCGGTAATTTGTCAACCGACCCCTGGGGTTGGAAGTAAATAAAAAAAGCGGCCTTGAAAGTAAGACCGCTTAAATCTATTTTAATTGAAGAAAAACTTGTGAGCATTTTTCTCCAGCCAGTTCATCACCTTCTTTTCAGAAGGAAATTCACCGATCTGGGCGAATATGGCCACATGAGTTTTTTCATTGTTCTCCGTGTAGATTATCGGATCTCGCCATATGAGATCCTTTGTGCCGGCTTCTATGACTTCCTGATCATCAAGGATAATGGTGTCATAATCGGCCGCGATGCAAAGTTTATATTTTGAATTACTTGAAAGCTTCTGAAAAATCCGAATAAATGTTTCATCGCGAGGAATATGAAAGCCAATTTTTACTGGGCTCTGTTTATCTTCCTCCTTTGGCTTTTCCCTGTCAACGCCACCTTGCCATAAAATTTTCATCAAGATGTTCTGCGGAAACCGCATTATTATTTTCATTACCACATCTGAAAAAAACTTCTCGATGGTGGCAGATAAAAAAAACGTCAAGAGTAATGCTATGAGGCCGACAATCCCTCCTGCTAGAGCAGCAATAGCAGAATGTGCCGCAATAAATAAGATTACATTTAGAGTACCAGTCCGTAGTTCTATAATCGGCTGTGTGCTCAGGCCAAATGTAGCTATACAAAATGCCACAAGCCCCACAATTAAAGAAACAGACTTATATTTCATTTGCTTCTGATGTAGAAAAGTTAAAAGAGAGATCAGAGATATTGTTAAAGAAAAAGCAGTCAAGGTTGCTGTAGGCATTAGCATCGAAACAAATGCCGCTAAAATGGTGATAATAATCGAGAATGGAATTAGCATTGATGCGAATTCCACACCGGCGTGAATATTCAAATGCGTTTTGTACTCAGAGTCTTCGGTGTACATATTTTCAAATCGAACCATTCGGCCGGTTTTTCGGCAGAGCTCAGCAAACGCACTTTTTTTTAGTATAGCCAGTGGTTGATAGCCGGCGGCTGTCAATTCACTTGCAAATTCCATCTCGGTTTGCAGATCACTTTTCAAACTCCCATCTTGTTCCCTCAGTCGTTTCTGTTCCGCCTCAATCTTAGTTATCTCCTTCTGCCCGTCTTCGGAAATGAGAGTTTCGCTCTCAATTCTTTCCTTCATATTGACGACTAAACAGCCAATAGTCTCTTTATCTACCACCTTTCTTTCAATCACTGTGGCGGATTTTTTTTCGATATCCTTGTACTCATTTTTCAAGGTATCTAGCTGAGCTTCAATAGTCTCAGCTGTTTTTATTCTTTGCCCATCAAGTATTTCTTGTGCGTGGACGAAAAAATTAGCCATTATTGGCCTCCTTTCGTTGGTTGTTAAAAATCAAATTTATGCTTCACTATATCATATGTCATCGAAAACGTCAAGTTTACCAACAGCATCCCACCCCAGGGGTCGTCGACCCCTGGGGTGGG